>CAZLRS010000001.1:0-32928 GCA_964562085.1 uncultured Gammaproteobacteria bacterium
TTTGAAAAATAATTTCAAAGTCGGCGACATTGTGGCGAGCCCGCACGAATTTAACAAAAGAACCAAGCCGATTATCGGTTTGGACAGCAACATTTTTAATCCGGTGAAAGCGTCCAATCAAAGCAACGCCGATTGCGAGAATAAAAAATTGAAAGCCGCTTTTGTGCTGGTCGCGAAAAAAGATTACACTCAGGCGCAAGTTGACGAACTAAATCAGATCAAAGAACGGGTTCAGGAAAATTTTAAATTCGCCACCGACGGTTTGGCGCAATTGGATACGAGTTTTCCGCTGGTGATTTTAAATGATGACAAATATCTATTGTTTAATGACGTCAAAGACGGGCAGGACAAGCCGGATAACGAAGCGATTAATATTTTCTACGATAAATATCCGGATAATTTTGATTTTATCATCCTTTATAATAATTGGGTTTTGAACGAGCCGGTGATCGCCCGATATTTAATGTTAACGAATGATTTTATCGGCACCGGCAACAACCGAATAAATCTCGCTCATATTTTCGGCAGCCGCGGCAAATTAAAAGGCGTGGCCAATATGGGCAATTTAAACAAATACAGCACGGAAAATGACGGGACATTGGATTCCTCGGCAAATTTTGTCTTACATGAAATCGCCCATCAGTGGAGCGCCCGCGCTTATTTTATGGAAAACGGGAAAGTTAATAAATCGTTTTTGACCGGCGATAATTTTGACCACTGGAGCTTGTACGCCGATTTTAATTCGCCTTTGGGCGGCCGGGGTTGGCAAGATAACGGCGATGGCACGTATACCAACAAGCTCACATTAATGTCCAATCAATATAAATTAAAATACGCTGACTTGGATTTGTATTTTATGGGGCTTTTGCCCAAGCAAGTTATCAAGCCGCAAAAATATCTGGCGCCCGATATCGCCGGCGATTTAAGCAACACGCTGAAAGGCGCGTTGAAAGAAGTGCCGATTGAAAAATTCGTTGAAGCCATGGGGGAGTGGAAATGCTATTTAAAGTAAAAGAAATATGCCGCATCAAATTGTTAATCCCAGAATTAAAAAATTGCCGGTTTATAAGACAAAAAGATTGTTTGATATAATTTTTGCTTTTGTTTTTTTATTGATTGCCAGTCCAATTTTCATTTTTATTTTAGCCCTGATTTTTGTTGAGCATATTTGCCGAGGCGATTTATTTGCTCCTTTATTTTATCGCGAGATTAGGATTTCTCGCGGCGACAATTTCTATCTGATTAAGTTTAATATTTTTAATCCTAAAGTAATTGAAACAATGCGGGAAAATCATCAGTTTATCGCCACCAAAGACATTGAAAAAGACCAGCGCAATTTAATTAAAGTCGGTTATTTTCTTAAACAGATATATTTAGATGAATTGCCGCAACTCATTAATATCTTAATAGGCGATTTAAGCGTGGTCGGACCGCGACCGGTAAACATAAAGGTTTATCAAAAAACATTAGCCCGAGGCATTGCCAATAAGACCATTATTAAGGCTGGACTCACCGGCGCTTACCAGTCGTTTAAGGGTTTGACTAAAAAAACTGATGTGGAATTGGATGGAGAATACATTGATTTTTATCGTCAAAATTCTCCCGGGAAAGTTTTATTACTTGATTTAAAAATCATTATTCGCACAATTCGGATTTTGTTTCGGGCGCAAGGATTATAAAACGAAATTAACCGTTGACAATTTATTAAATGTGATATAGGATATTTAGAGTTGTTGGATTAAGTTAATTGTTAACTGTTAATTGTTAAAAGTTATCATCGGGGTGTAGCTCCAATTAACAGTTAACAGTTAACAATTAACAATTAACCGTTAACTATTAGTTGTTAATAGTTAATTGTTAAAAGTTAATAGTTATTATCGGGGTGTAGCTCAGTTGGCTAGAGCGCACGCTTCGGGTGCGTGAGGTCGCCCGTTCAAGTCGGGTCACCCCGAATAACAAGTTTCTCGTTAGCAATTTTTGCATTTGCAATTGAGTAAGCTAAGGGCGAAGGCAGGAGCGAGCGAAGCGAGTGTCGCTGAAGTGCCGGGGGCACTTCAGCGCTGCCAGGGAACGTCCCGTTCAAGTCGGGTCACCCCGAAAATCAAAAATCCCTCCGCGTTGCGGGGGGTTTTTATTGTTTCAATCCTTGTGTTATAATTAAAAAATATGAAAAAAAATCATTGCTATTTTAACGGCAAGATTATTCCATTAAGCCAAGCCAGAATCAGCCCGTATGATTTAGGCGTTTTAAGGGGCTATGGCGTTTTTGACGTGATGCGCGCGCAAAATAACAAGCCGTTTTTAATTGCCGACCACTGGCGGCGATTTTTAAATTCCGCCAAATTTTTGAATTTACGGGTGCCGATAAATTTTGCTGATTATCAAAAGATAATTTTAAAGCTTTTAACATTGAATGGTTTTAAAAAATCGGTCATCAGAACGGTTTTAACCGGCGGCGAGAGCGCCAATGCTTTTGGTTATGAACCGGGCCGGGAAACTTTTTTTATTTTGATTGAAAAATTTGTTTCTTTGTCGGAAAAAATTTTTCAAACCGGCGCGAAAATCATTGCTCTTGACCATGCGCGGAAAATTCCCGAGGCCAAGGTAACGGATTATGTTGAAGCCATCCGAAATCAAATTAAAAAGAAAAAAGCCGGCGCGTTGGAAATTTTATATGTTAAAAACGGTTTAGTCACTGAATGTTCCACTTCCAATATCGGCGCATTTTTCGGCGATAAATTGGTTATGCCCAAAGATAATATTTTATTCGGTATCACCAGAAAATTGATTTTAAAATTGGCGAAGCAAAGCGGTTTTAGGGTGGTGGAAAATTCGCTCGCCTTGAAATCGCTGTTAAAGGCGGATGAAGTTTTTCTTACCGCCACCAATAAAGACATTGCGCCGATCGTGAAGATTGATGGTTGGAAAATTGGTACTGGCAAAGTCGGTTGGCGGACAAAAAAAATTATGGCGTCGTTCAAAGATTTTGTGGCGAAATATTAATTTTTTAAATATTTTGCGCCTAAGCCGACTGGTACCAGCTTTTGACAATTATCGCTTATTTTTGTATAATAATTTTCAGTGCGTTAAATTATTTAAAAGTTATTTAAATGCAATCCATTCAACATTTAGCCATTATCATGGATGGCAACCGGCGCTGGGCGAAACAGCGCGGTTTGTCGTCTTTGCAAGGCCATAAAGCGGGTTATGAAAAATTGAAAGCCGTCGGTGATTGGTGTTTGGCTCGGGGAATTAAAATTCTCACGGTTTTTGCTTTTTCCACCGAAAATTGGAAACGGAGCGAAGCGGAAGTTGGTTATTTAATGAAACTCTTGGAGTTCGCTTTGACCAAGGAGCTTAAGGTGTTTATAAAAAAAGGCATCCGGCTTAATATTATCGGTTTGAAATCCGGGTTGTCAAAAAAAATGCAATTGGCGGTCAAAAACGCGGAAGCGAAAACCAAAAATAACAAAAAAGGCATTTTGAATTTGGCGATTAATTATGGCGGCCGGTTGGAGATTGTGGAAGCGATGAAAAAAATCGCGCGTCATAAAATTCCCGCGGCGAAAATTACCGAAGAATTGATTTCGCGTAATGCTTGGACCGCCGGCTTGCCGGATCCGGATTTGGTGATTCGCACTTCCGGCGAACAGCGTTTGTCCGGTTTTCTTACCTGGCAGTCGGTTTACAGCGAACTTTATTTCATTAAAAAGCACTGGCCGGCTTTTACGGAAAAAGATTTGGACGAAGCGATTAAAGAATATAATCAACGCCATCGCCGTTTTGGTGGAAACTAAAAACGCCCCGACAAAATCTGGGCGTTTTTTTAAATCCTCCGTTAAATTTGCCCTTAACCGGTATCTTGGGGTAGAATACCGATATGGACCTATTTGACCAAAAATTAGCCCGAAAATTGGCCTCAGAGGCCCCCTTGGCCGACCGGATGCGCCCTACGGCTCTGGCGGATTTTGTAGGCCAAAATGAGGTTATCGGCCCGGCCAAGCTGTTGCGCCGGCTGATTGAAAATGACGATATTCCGTCAATGATTTTTTGGGGTCCGCCCGGTTCGGGCAAAACCACGCTGGCGCGGATTATCGCCAACCTGACCGGCTCCGAGTTCGTGTCTTTTTCCGCCGTGAGCTCGGGCGTCGGCGATTTGCGAGAAATTCTCACCGGGGCGCAAGACCGGCGGAAATTCAACAATCGGCGCACGATTTTATTTATTGATGAAATTCATCGCTGGAATAAATCCCAGCAGGACGCGCTGTTGCCTTACGTGGAAAACGGCACTATCGCTTTAATCGGCGCCACTACGGAAAATCCGAGTTTTGAAATCAACTCGGCCTTGCTTTCGCGCTGTCGAGTTTTTGTTTTGGAGCAATTGTCGGAAGAAAATTTGGTGGAAATTATCAAACGCGCTTTGATTGATAAAGAAAAAGGCCTGGGCAATTTTAAAATCAAAGTGGGCGAAGAAACCTTGCGTTATCTGGCGTCGCTGGCGAACGGCGACGCGCGCATCGCCTTGAACGCTTTGGAATTCGCCGCCAAGGCCACAAAACCGGATGAAAGTGGTATAATAGAACTAAGCTTGGTCGTCATCAAGCAATCGTTGCAAAAATCGCATTATTTATACGACCGCGCCGGCGAACAGCATTACAATATTATTTCCGCTCTGCACAAATCATTGCGCGGTTCGGATGCTGACGCTTCATTGTATTGGCTCGGCCGGATGATTGAAGCCGGCGAAGATCCGCTTTATGTCGCGCGCCGGCTGGTGCGTTTCGCCGCCGAGGATATCGGCTTGGCGAATTCGCGCGCGCTGGAGCAGGCGGTGGCGGGCTATCAGGCGTGCCATTTCATCGGCTTGCCGGAATGCAATGTGATTTTGGCGCAAGTTGTGGTTTATCTCGCCAAGTGTAAAAAAAGCAACGCGATTTACGAAGCGTATTCGCGCGTCCAGCAAGACGTGAAAGAAACCATGGACGAGCCGGTGCCGATTCATTTGCGCAACGCGCCGACAAAACTGATGAAGGATTTGGGCTATGGCAAAGATTATAAATACAGCCCGAAGTTTGATTATCAAGAAGAGCAGGAATACTTGCCGAAGAAATTGAAAAATAAAAAATATTTAATATGATCAGAGAGAAGTCGGCCGGAGTTATTATTTATCGGTTGCATCCGCAAGAAGGAACGCAATATCTCGTGTTGTATCATCGCGGGAGTTATTGGAATTTTCCGAAAGGCAAAGTGGAAGCGGGCGAGAGTGAAGCCGAGGCCGCTCTAAGGGAATTGGCCGAGGAAACGGGATTGAAAAATGTTAAATTGATTGATGGCTGGCGCCAGCAGTCCGATTTTTTCTTCAAAGAAGAACGCAATGGCAAAATTGAGTTGATAAAAAAAGATTTTGTTTTATATTTGGCTCAAGCGTCCATGGACGCTAAAGTGATTATTTCCACGGAACATAACGGCTACGGCTGGTTGGACTTTAAAACCGCGGGAAATATCTGAAGTTTAAAAGTTTGAAAGAAATTTTGGCGGAGGCGGAATCGTTTGTTAGTAATAAGCGGAAAAGCTAACAAGTAAATTTTCAATTTTATAATTTAAAAATTTTCAAACAATTATTAAATTTTAAAATTTTAAAATTGTTTTTGACATTGAAAATTATTAAATTCTTAAATTTAATAAAGTATGGAACAAAAAATCGGCCGGATTTCCCATTACTTTGACAAAATCGGCGTCGGCGTGATTGAACTCACCGACGGCGGTTTGAGTGTCGGCGATAGCATCCGCGTGCAGGGGCACGCCACCGACTTCACCCAGGTCGTTTCCGCCATGCAGATTGAGCACCAGGATGTGCCAACGGCGGAGAAGGGCCAGTCGCTCGGCTTAAAAACCGACCAACCGGTGAAAGAAAACGACGTGGTTTACAAGGTGACGGAATAGGCATGGGAAAACCGAAATTATTATTGCATCTTTGTTGCGCCCCTTGTGGCGGGTTTTTGGCGTCGGCCTTGGCCGAAAATTTTGCGGTTGCCGGCTATTATGACAATTCCAATATTTATCCCGAAGAAGAATTTTTAAAAAGAAAAAATGAAGCGAAAAAGTTTTTTGCTGAATCCGGTTTGGAATTAATTGAAGCGGATTATAATCACCAGTCGTGGCTTGATTTGGTTAAGGGTTTGGAAAACGAACCGGAAAAAGGCGCGCGTTGCCGGGTTTGTTACGACTACCGTTTGCGAGCAACGGCGCGTTGCGCCAAGGATAACGGTTTTGAATATTTCGCTTCCACTTTGGCGATTAGCCCGCACAAAGACGCCCGGCCCATCAATGAACTCGGCCAGGCGATGGCCGAAGAATTCGGCATCAAGTTTTTGGCCAGCGACTGGAAAAAACAAGACGGCTTTAAAAAGGCGATGACCTTCAGCCGCGAGCGCGGATTTTATCATCAAGATTATTGCGGTTGTGAGTTTTCAGCAGTTGCGAGGAGCGAGAGGAAAGTGGTATAATAATTTATGAAAACATTATGACAACCGAAAAGTGGGATCAAATCAAAGGCCAAATTCAAGACGCTTTCAAAGACGTTGAAATTACCAATGAAAAATTAGTTGAACCGGAGACAGGGGAGATGGAAACGGTTTTATTTACCGGTCCTTTGGGCAAAATGAAATTGGAATACATTTCCCGGCCGGTGGTGCTGGATAAAATTACGCACGGCTCCCGCCGGATCGGTTCGCACACCGAAGTGGAGTATGTTTATTCCGACACCGAATTCAGCCACGAGCTCAAGGCGTCAAAATGGGACGACGCGCAAGATGACTGGGTGCAGATTGATATGAAAGAATCGTTTAATTTGTAATTCAAATCTACCAACTGCTAACTACTAACTTCCCCATATGTTTAACAAAAAAAATCCTCCCCAAGAATTAATTAAAAAAGGCGTTTTGGCCGGCGTGATTCAGGCCGCCTACACGCTCGCGGTCGCCGGCTTTTTCTTATGCTCCGACTCGCTCTTCCGCGAAGGGTCGCGCAGTATGATTTTCGGCATCGTGGCAATGTTAACTTTATTGGTTTTAAGCGTGGCAATTTCCGGCGCCTTGATGCTCGGTTATCCCGCTTATTATTTTTTGAAAAAGGAATTCCGCGCCGGCCTGACTTTTCTGGTTGCGGCGGTAAGCACTTTGGCGCTGATTTTTTTGGCGCTGATTTTAGGCGAAGTTTTTATTTATTAATTTGAAAATTGAAAATGAAAAATATCCCCCTTCGGATCGCAACTAAAAAAAAGGTTGTTACCGGCGTCATAGTTGCTGTTTTTCTCTTAGCGGTTGTTCTTTTGGGACAAGATTATGGCGGCCATGAAGGAGCTAAGGTTTTGGGACAAAATGCGTCAGTAGCCGTTGATTCGGCCCAATTGGAAAAAGATTATCAAGCTGATTTCAAAAAAATCATCGGCGCTTATTTGGCTTCAATGGCCGCGCGCAATCTGGATGAGACCGCGCTGGCGCAGACCCAAGCCAGTCAGCAGCGAATCTTGGCGTTGAAGGTGCCGGCGGCGTTCAAGGATTATCATCTGGAGACAGTTTTGCTTTTAGGCGATATCGCCGATGCCATCACCGCCAAAAATGATTCGGCTTTTTCCACCGGCATCAAAAAATTGGAAGAAATTTTATCGCATTATTAATTGATTTATGTTTTTTTTCTTGATTAGAATTCTGCCTTTTGCGGCGCCGGCTTTTTATCTGCTTTTGCTTAATGGCCTATATTACTTCGACCCCGGTCGAACTTGGTATATTTTTATTATCGCGATTTTGTTCGTGGATTTTGTTTTCTTCTTTTTGGCGAATTTGAAATTAAAAGACAAAAAAATTTTTCCGCTTTTTTTGCACTCGGTTTTATTTGTCGCTACCGGTGTCGCGGTCATTATGCTGTTAACCAATTATTTGGCGGTTAACCTTTTCGCCTTGGGCTGGAGTTTGATTTATCTGATTTATCTGGAAGCAATTTTTAATTATTTGTATCAAACCAAAAAGATTTTTCTGATTGACTTCAACAATATCATCGCTTATGTTAACTTGATTGTTTTTTTCCTGATTTCCGCCGTCTTGTTCAATGTTTACGCCTTTCTTAGTTTTTATAGCTGGGGCGTCTGGGCGATCGTCGTCGTTTCGGCCTGGTTATTATTGTTTAATCGGCTGTTGGTCAGCGAAGCGCCGTTAGACGCTAAAGCCAGGATCATTTACGCTTCGGCGGAAGTGCTGATTTTGAGCGAATTTTTTTGGGCGGTTTTGACTTGGCCGGTGGCGTTTTTGGTTTCCGCGATGGTGATGGCCTTGGCTTATTACGCCTTGAGCAGTTTGAGCATTTTATATTTGGAGAAAAAATTAAACCGTCAGTCGCTTTGGCATTATTTGGTGTTTATCGGCCTGGCGTTGGTGGCGGTTTTGGCGACCGCGGTCTGGCTGTAATCATTTAAAAATTTTTATGAAATCTTTTTTTCAAAAAGAATCAATCTTGATTATCATTGTTTCCATAGTTTGCGGCGGGTTGGCCGGAATTTTGGGGATTTCTTTGGTCGGCTTAAACGACTGGCAAATTCCTTTTTTCGGCCGAGTCAATGTGGCGGACACGGATGCGGATCGGCAGATTGTCATTGACCAGCCGCGGAGCGTGACCGTGGAACAGGATGTGCAGGTGAAGCAAATAGAAAATAATTTGATGCCGGCGTTAATCAATATTTATCACGCCAAAAAAACCGGTAGCGCCAGCAATCAGGCGTATCTGCCCGCGGAAATTTTGGGGCAGGGTATCGTGTTCACCGCTAACGGCTGGATGCTGGCGCCGTCAAGCGCGATTGCCAATTTGAAAGTCAAATACTCGGCGGTCGGTTATCAATTGAAGCAATCTGAATTGGCGAATTTCGTCGCCGATCCCGCCACCGGTTTGGTTTTCGGCCAAATTGGCGGCCGTGATTTGCCGGTGGCCCAGCTCGGCACTGCGAAAAATATCGCCTTGGGTCAGACGCTGATAGTTGTTTCGCAAAGAGCCAATTTGGTTTTGGCGCACGTCAAAAAAATCGGTTATCGGCAGAAAACCAGCCAGGATTTAATTCAGTCGTCCGAGGCCTTGAATCGGGAAATTTTTTTGGATGTTGAATTGGACCGCAATTTCATCGGCGCCGCGGTAGCGGATTTGAAAGGCGCGGTCGTCGGCGTTTTTGACGGCAATAAAATTATCGCCGTTGATTATTTCAAGGATGCCGTCAATCAGGTTTTGGCGAATAAAAAAATCGGGCGGGCGGTTTTGGGCGTTAAATATATTGATTTGGCGTTGGCGGAGGGCTTGATTGATTTTGGCGACAAGGGCGCTTTGCTAATCGGCAGTCCGGCTAAAACCAGTCCGGCTTATAATCAGTTGAAAGACGGCGATGTTATTAAGAAAGTTGATGACGTGGAATTGAATTCTTCCCAGAATTTGTCGGAAATTTTAAGCGGCTATCGGTCGGGCGATATCGTTGATTTCTTAATCCAGCGTGCCGGCAAAGAAGCGACGGTGGAAGTCAAACTGCAGTGATTTCAAGTGTTTTAGGAGGCAGGCAGCGCGCCTGTCTTTTGATTTGGTTAAAACCGTTTTTTGGCATATAATAATTTTAACTTTTAATAAATTTTTCCCCATGTCGTTTGTCCATCTCCACACCCATTCCCATTATTCCCTCCTTGACGGCTTGGGCAAGATTGAGGATTTGGTGCAAAAAGCGGCTCTATTGGGCTTGCCGGCTTTGGCGCTCACCGACCATGGCAATATGTACGGCGCCATTGAATTTTATCAGGCCTGCAAAAAAGCGGGAATTAAGCCGATTCTCGGGGTGGAAGCGTATGTCGCTCGCAACGGCCATTTAAACAAACGGGCGAAACTTGATGAAAAGCCGTATCATCTGATTTTGCTCGCCAAGAATGAAATCGGCTACAAAAGTTTATTGAAATTGGTCACCATCGCCCATTTGGACGGTTTTTATTACAAGCCACGAATCGATTTTGAATTGTTGGAAAAATATCATGACGGCCTGATTTGTTCCACCGCTTGTTTGGTCGGCGAATTGCCGTCGCATATCGTCAACGGCAATTTGGACGCGGCTAAGGAAATGATTCACCGCTATCAAAAATTATTCGGCTCGGAAAATTTTTATTTGGAAGTCCAGCATCATCCGGAAATTGAACAGCAGGCGATTGTCAATGAAAAAATTTTTGAATTGAGCAGGGAAACCGGCGCGCCGGTGATCGCCACCAACGATGTTCATTATCCGAATCAGGACGACGCTTACGCGCAGGACGTTTTGCTCTGCATCCAGACAAAAAAAGTTTTGTCCGACGCCGACCGAATGTCCTATGTCGGCATTGATCTGTCTTTTAAATCGCCCGACCAAATGAAAGCCGATTTTGCGGACCATCCGGAGGCGATTGAAAATACTTTGAAAGTGGCCGAGGCGTGCAATTTGGAATTGACCTTGGGCAAAAATGTTCTGCCGAATTTTCCTTTGCCGGACGAAAAAAGCGCCGATGATTATTTGCGCGAATTGAGCGAAGCTGGATTAATAAAGCGTTTCGGCGCAGCCGGCATCACATCGGAAATTAGCGAGCGCTTGGAATACGAGCTGGAAACTATCAAAAAAACCGGATTTGCCGGCTACTTTTTAATCGTGCAGGATTTTATCAACTGGGCGAAAAATAATAATATCATTGTCGGACCGGGACGCGGCAGCGCCGCCGGCAGTTTAGTCGCTTATCTCACTAATATCACCAATCTGGATCCAATTAAATATGATTTGGTGTTTGAAAGATTTTTAAATCCCGAACGCGTGTCCATGCCGGATATTGATACTGATTTCGCCGACACTCGGCGGGATGATGTCTTGAAATACGTTTCGGACAAATATGGCCATGACCGCGTGGCGCAGATTATCACTTTCGGCACCATGGCGGCGCGCGCCGCCATCCGCGACGTCGGCCGGGTTATGGGCCTGCCTTACAGCTATTGCGACCGCGCGGCGAAATTAATTCCCATGTTCACCAAGCTGGACGAAGCGCTGGCCCTGGTGCCGGAATTGAAAGAAATCGCGCGGGAAGCCGACGGCGAAAAATTAATCAACACCGCCAAAAGATTGGAAGGCGTGGTTCGCCACGCTTCCACCCACGCTTGCGGGGTGGTAATTACGCCCGGACCGCTGGACGATTATGCTCCGCGCCAGTTTGGCAGCCAGGGCGATGATTCCATTGTGATTCAATACGAGATGCACGCGGTTGAGAATTTGGGCTTGTTGAAAATGGATTTTTTGGGTTTGAGCAATCTGACGATTATTGAGCAGGCGCTGGATATCATTGATAAAATTCATCAGCAAAAAATTAATATTGACAATATCCCTTTGGCTGACGCCAAGACCTTTAAATTATTTCAGGACGGCCGAACCACCGGCGTTTTCCAATTTGAGTCCGCCGGCATGAAACGTTATCTGAAACAGCTCCAGCCGAACGAATTGGAGGATATTATCGCGATGGTGGCGCTCTATCGCCCGGGTCCGATTGAATATATTCCCGACTATATTGCCGGCAAGCACGGCCGGAAAAAACCGCAGTATTTGCACCCGAAGCTGAAGCCGATTTTGGAAAAAACTTACGGCGTAGCGGTTTATCAGGAACAGTTGTTGCGCATCGCGCGCGACTTGGCCGGCTTCACTTACGGCGAGGCGGATATTTTGCGCAAGGCCGTCGGCAAAAAAATCGCCAAACTTTTGGCGGAGCAGGAAGAAAAAATCATCAAGGGCATGATTAATAACGGCATTGAAGAAAAAGTGGCGAAAAAAATCTGGGAATTCATTTTGCCATTCGCTTCCTATGGCTTCAATCGCTCCCACGCCGCTTGCTATGCTTTAATCGGCTATCAAACCGCCTGGCTCAAAGCGAATTATCCGGCGGAATTCATGGCGGCGCTGATGACCGCCGACCAGCAAAATACCGACCGCATTGCCATTGAAGCCGAAGAATGCCGGCAAATGGGTCTGGCGGTTTTGCCCCCGGACATCAACGAAAGTTATTCCACTTTCACGGTGGTGGCGGAAAGCTTGAAAACCGAACAGCCGCGCGTTCGCTTCGGCTTGCTGGCGGTCAAGGGTTTGGGAGAAAATATCGTCAAAGCGATTATTCGGGAAAGAAAAGAAAACGGCCAGTATCTTAATTTGGAAGATTTTTTAAGCCGGGTGAAGAATAAGGATTTGAACAAAAAATCAATGGAAGCGCTGATTAAATCCGGCTCATTGGATTGTTTTGAGGAGCGCCACAAGCTTTTGGCCAATCTGGACCGGCTATTGGTTTTCACGCAGGAAGCGAATAAAACCGCCAGCCAGGACAGTTTGTTCAGTTTGTCGCCGAGCATGAATCTTGCAAGGTTGCGTCTCATTGACGGCTCGGTTTCGGATAAAAGGCAGAATCTCACTTGGGAAAAAGAATTTCTCGGTTTGTATGTTTCCGCCCATCCGTTGCATGATTTTTCCGACCGGATTAAGGAGTTGGTTATCGCTTGCGCCACTTTGCGAAATTGCGCCAATAATGCCACGGTGCGCGTTGCCGGCGTGATTACGGTGATTAAAAAGATTTACACCAAAAAAGGCGACGCCATGGTTTTCGCCAAAATTGAAGACGGAAGCGGAGAGGTGGAAATCCTGGTTTTTCCCAAGGTGCTGGCGGAAAATCCGACACTCTGGCAGGTGGATAATATTATCGCCTGTTGCGGCAAGACCTCGGATAAGGACGGCGAAATCAAAATTTTATGCGACCGCGCCGCCTTGCTTCAATTGGAAAACGTGGAAGAAGTTTTTAATCATCATTTGAAAAATGGCGATAACGGTTTTAAAGGCGCGGATAACGGCTTTAAAAGCGCGGTCATTAATCTGGAAGCGCCGTTGGACCACGGCTTGTCCCGCCGATTGCGGGATTTATTTTATCAATTTCCGGGCAATTATTTTTTACATTTGCTGGTGAAAAAAGAAGCGGGAAGCCAGAAAATCCGCACCAGCTTCAAAGTAAATTGCAACGAAGCGTTCAAAAACGAGGTGGAAAAAATAATTGGCGCCGGCCGGGTTGTGGTTGATTAATGGTTTGTGGTATAATATGAAGTAGTTAGACCTCGTCATTGCGAGGAGCCACCAGGCGACGAAGCAATCTAATTTATCCTTAATTTTTTATACTAAAACCCCATGAACGAACAAAGCAATCCGCAATTTAATGAACCAACTCAAAACTCCAAAGCCATTTTGGCAATTGTTATTTCAATAATTGTCACCGCCTTGATTGTCGGCGGTGGAGTTTACGCCTGGCAAAAGTCAAACCTAAAATTAGCCGAGCAATCTTTACAGCAACAAATTACAAATTTGAAAAATCAAATCAGCCAGCTTCAGCAAACGCAACTCACGCAAAATCTGTCAAATAACGACAATACTTTAGCCACCTATCAAAATCAGCAGTATGGTTTTGAGTTTCAATACCCGAAAGATTGGCCGGAACCGACCATGGCCAGTGGATTTTTAAGCGGTGGTTATCCCTCAGAAAAATCAAAATGGGTGTTACATGTTGGTGATTTCGGTCGAGGGCAATGCGAAGGGGTGGATTGCGCTCCATATGAGTTGGCCGGATTTTCTGTTTTGAATTATAATTCTGCTCTCGTTTCGCTTCAAAAAAATAATTTTATTAGCGGAATTAAAGAAACCAATATTAATGGCTTGAAGGTTATTTCTTATATTGAGAGTGGAATGCGAGCCGACCAAGTCGCTTTAATTTTTGGGTCAACCCAAACTTTAAAGCTGGTTAATGTTTGGGGCGAGAAAAAATACTTTGACCAGATAATTTCCACTTTAAAACTAGCGGAATCTCAAGATGTTGTTTATACAAATTCAACCTATGGTTTTACCCTGAATTTTCCGCAAAGCTGGAAAGGTTTTATCGCTAAGGATAGGACTGCAGATTGGGGAGAAAATGGCACTGTTAAAATTGTGGATTTTGGTTTTTCTAGTCCAAGCGCAGCATTTTTTATTAGCGTACATTCAAAAAGTCAATGGCAAAAAATTAAAGCTGAATCCGAACTCATTACTCCTATATATTTAGGAGAAAATAGTCAGTATGTCTTCGGATATACGCCGGCTCAAGATGGTCCGAATGATGCTACCACTAGCGCGAGAATGGCAGCGATTGAAGGTATTGTAAAAACTTTTAAAATTACCCAATAAATTATTTGTTTTTTATAAAGCAATGGATTCCCGCCTGCGCGGGAATGACACATAATTGAAAATTATTAAATTTTGACATTATACAATATGCAATTTCCCATGCTTGCAGTCGTTCTCGCCGTGCTTGGCATCGGCTGGTATTTGATCCAGCGGAATAAAAGCGGCGCTGGCAATACTTTTAGCGTTTCCAGCGCGCCGGCGACGCCGGTGCTGGCGAAATACGCCCGCGATTTGACCAAAATGGCGCAGGAAAAGAAGCTGGATCCGGTTATCGGCCGGGAACAGGAAATTTCCCGCGTGATTCAGATTCTCTCTCGCCGGACGAAAAACAATCCGATTTTAATCGGCGAGGCCGGTATTGGCAAGACCGCCATCGTGGAGGGTTTGGCTTTGGCGATTAAAGAAAAAAAAGTGCCCCCCATGCTTTATAACAAAAGAGTGCTGGGTTTGGATTTGAGCGGTTTGTTGGCCGGCACCAAATATCGCGGTGAATTTGAACAGCGGTTGAAAAAAATCGTGGATGAAATCGTCAGCGCCAAAAGAGTGATTGTTTTATTCATTGATGAAATCCACATGCTGGCCGAGGCCGGCGAAGCCGAAGGCGCGATTGACGCCGCCGATATTTTAAAGCCGTTGCTCGCCCGCGGGGATTTACAGGTGATTGGCGCCACCACCCGCGAGGAATACGAAAAATATATTAAGAAAGATAAGACCTTGGACCGCCGGCTCCAGCCGATTTTTGTCGCCGAGCCGACGCCGGAAATGACAGTGAAGATTTTGGAAGGCATTAAAAATGTTTACGAAAAATATCATCAGGTGAAAATTCAGCCCGCGGCCTTGAAAGAAGCGGTGAAAGCCACCGCCTTTATCACCGAGCGCACTTATCCGGATAAAGCGATTGACGCGATTGACGAGGCCTGCTCCAAAGAACGGCTTAATTTCATCGGCAAAAAAACTACGGCCTGGCCCGAAGTGTCCGCCTCGGACGTGAGGGGCGTGGTCACGGAATGGAAGCGCAACCGCTAATTATGGCTTTTAATTTTTTATCATAAAAAATATGCCCGCCAAAAAAGTTCCCAAAATCAATCTTTATCGCAACATCTCCATCAGTTTTATCGTTTTTACAGCCATGCTTCTGTGCGCCGTGTTTTTGGCGTTTTATAACGAAGCGTTGATTATCGTGACGGCCGAACCCCAGGAAATTGATTTGAATTTTAATGCTGAAGTGAAAGCCGAACCGACGATTGCTGATTTGGCGGAAAAAGATGTTTTGGCCGGTTCGTTGGCGGTGGTGGAAAAAACCGGTGAAGGCGATTTCGCGGTTAAAAGCACTAAGACCGTGAGTTCAGCCATTGTCGGCCAAGTTAAGATTGTCAATAATTCCACTCGCAACCAGCCCTTGGTCAAAACCACCCAGCTTCAGGCGGCCAACGGCGTCATTGTCCGAACCAATGAAACGGTGACGGTGCCGGCCGGTGGCGACGTTTCGGTTGACGTTTATCCGAAAGAGCCGGAAAGTTTTCAAGCGATCGCGCCTGGCAATTTAACGATTATCAAATTATCGCCGAGTTTGCAGGATAAAATTTACGGCGTCGCGAACAAGACCATGAGCACCGACCCGCGCGAAGTCAAGATTTTGTCCGAGAGCGACATCAATAAAGCCAAAACTGAATTGAGCGCCCAGCTGGCCGAAGCGGTTAAAAAAGAATTGGGGCTGAAAGAATCCGACCAAATTACGCCGGAGATTGTAAGCTTTAAGACCGACAAAAAAGCCGGCGATGAAACCGATACTTTTAAATTGACCATGGCAGTTAAAGCCAAATATCTGCAATTTGACCAAAATCAATTAATGGCATTGGTTAATAAAAAAATCAACAATCTGAATCTGACGGGATTGGCGGTGGGCGATATCACGCCGGTCAATTTGATTTATACGATTGTGGACGATAATTTGGCCGGCAGCGTTTTAATCAAAGTTAATTATTTATTATCGGCGAAATTGGGCTTGGACAGTCCGGTTTTGGACAAGCAAAATTTGGCCGGCAAATCCATTGAAGTGGCGAAAGAATACTTAAGTCAGAGCGACCTGATCAAAGACGCGCAAATTACGGTTTCACCGTATTGGCGAAAATCCTTGCCCAAGCAGGCGGATAAAATCAGAATTATCATCAAATAATATGGTGGAGAAAAAATTAAAAACCGAAGTTAAAGCCAAGGTGAGCGCGAAGCGGGTTTCCGTTATGGCCGGCATGGTTTTAGGCGCCAGCGCGCTAATCGGCGCGATTTTGACTTTTGTCGTCACGCGGTAAGTTCAATTTTAATAAAAAGTGGCCCCCAGATTATTTGGGGCCATTTTTTGTTACGTAGCATGCTACGTAACAATGGATATAAAAATCAAGCCCACATAAAATAAATTTTTTGTTTTTGCTCCTCACTTAATGCTGGATAGCATAATTGGTTGATAAATACCCCCCCCGTGTCCTTTTCAAAAACCATTTTTTTTGTTAAACTATAAAACATTATGTTAAAATATTTTATTTACGTTCTGGGCTGCCAGATGAATTACGCCGATGCCGAGCGATTGGCATCGGTTTTGTCCGGCTTGGGCTATAAAAAATCTGTTGATGAAAAATCGGCCGACTTGGTTGCCGTGGTCGCTTGCTCGGTGCGCCAGGGGGCGGTTGACCGGATTTTTGGCAAGGCGCGGGACTGGCAAAAAAAGCGCCGGCAAGGTAAATTATTGACGATTTTGACCGGTTGCGTGCTGAAATCGGATGAAAAAACTTTGCGAGAAAAATTTGATTTGATTTTGAACATTAAAGATATCGGCAAATTGCCGAAATTGTTAAAGGTCAAAGCCGTTAAAGAGCAGAAAAATTATTTTCATCTTGTTCCGCAACGCCAGTCAAAATTTCAGGCGGTGGTGCCGATTATGACCGGCTGTAATAATTTTTGCGCTTATTGCGTCGTGCCTTATGTCCGCGGTCGGGAAATTTCCCGGCCGGCGACCGAGCTTATCCGGGAATGCCGGACTTTAATCAAAAACGGCTGCAAAGAAATTTTTTTGCTGGGTCAGAATGTCAATTCTTATAAAAGCGGACGTTATGATTTTCCGAAATTGCTGGCAAAAATTGACCGGATAAAAGGGGATTGGTGGCTGCGATTCGCCACCAGCCACCCGAAAGATTTGTCCGCCGAGCTGATTGAAATCATGGCGCGAGGCGCGCATCTTACGCCTTATCTCCAATTGCCGATTCAAGCGGGCGATAAGAAAATTTTAAAAGCCATGAATCGCAAATATACGCCGGCTCATTATTTAAAATTGGTTAAAGCGGTCCGGCAGGCGATTCCGGACGCGATGATTTCTACGGATGTTATCGTCGGTTTTCCGGGCGAGAGCCGAGAGCAATTTTTGAACACTGTGAAAATTTTTAAGCAAGTCCAGTTTGACATGGCCTATATCGCCCAATATTCCCCGCGCCAGCAAACTGTCGCTTTCAAACTGAAAGATGATGTGAGTAAAAAAGAAAAGAAACGGCGCTGGCAGATTTTGAACGAAACTTTGAAAATTACGGCTTTGGCGCGAAATAAAAAGTTAGTCAGCCAAACTTTGCGGGTTTTAGTGGAAGAATGCAAAAACGACCAATGTTCGGGCAAAACCGACACGTTCAAGACCGCGATTTTCCCCGGTCGAAAAAATTTAATCGGCCGATTTGCGGAAATAAAAATCAACCGCGTTGACAGCTGGGGCTTATTTGGCGAAAAAAAATGAGGCCTATTTTTTTAGACCTCATTGGCTTTACTGAGTGATGAAACCGACAAACCGGCCGGTATTGGCGCCTTCTTTCCGGTGGGAAAAGAAAAGCCGCTCATGATTATTTTTGGTGCAGCAGGTATTGAGTCCATCGATTAATTCAATATTTTCCGGATTGTAGCCGTTGGCTTCCATAATCAAAGCGAAAATCGCGTCTTTCAAATTAATGTGATTGCCATCGGGAAAGATTGAATCAGTTGGAAAAAGAGGCGGTATGATTTTTTCCATTTGCGCCACCACCTCCGGACCGACCTCAAAACATTTGGGACAGATACCGGGACCGATGGCGAAGTTGATGTCGGATTTGTGAAAGCCGAGATCCTCAAAACTGCTGACGAATTCTTTAATGATTCCGCCGACAGTTGATCGCCAGCCACAATGCGCAATGCCGATAGCCGGCTGGTTATCATTTTTAGCTCCGGCAACCAATATGGGGCAATCCGCTGATGTTGCAACCAGGCAAATATTTTTTTGCCTCGTTACTATCGCGTCGCTTTTTTCTTCCGGTCGGCAAACCCTTATTCTCTTGCGGCCCAAGGGAATCGTTTGAATTAACTGAAGGGTCGTGTTATTTTTCAGAGTTAGAACATTGGCGCCATGCTCGCCGTTGACAAACACTGCTTGTCCGACCTTGGATTTAACCTCGCCGCTTAAAACGTCAATCATTGCTTGTTGGCTTTGACGCGGCGCGTCTTTTCCGGGAGTGGCATCCCTGAACGGCCGAAAATTCCCAGTGCGCCTGCTGGTAAAGCCGGCGTACCATTCCCGGCTTAATTCCGGAAAAAGAGTGACGCATTTCTTTTCGCAGTGAGTGATGTTGATCATTTTTTCCGTAACTTTGATCATCTTGACCTCCATAAATAAATTGTTTAAAGTTCAATTACGTTTTATCTTAATCTTTTTAAAGCTTTATGTCAAGCAATAAATTAGTTGTGATTTTAGGCCCGACGGCGTGCGGTAAAACCAAATTGGCCGCCGGTTTGGCGGGAAGATTCAACGGCGAAATCGTCTCGGCCGATTCGCGCCAAGTTTATCGCGGTATGGATATTGGCACCGGCAAGGACTTGGCCGATTATCGCGCCGGCCGGCAGAAAATTCTTTATCATCTAATAGACATCATCAGCCCCAAAACCGCGTTCAGCGTCGCCAAATACCAGCTATTGGCTTATCAGGCGATTAACCGCATTTTAGAGCGGGGGAAGCTGCCGATTCTGGCGGGCGGCACCGGGTTGTATTTGGACGCGGTGATTTTCGGTTATCAAATGCCGGCGGAAAAAGGCGATGCTAAAATCATCCGGAAAAAATTGGAAAAATTAACGCTCCCTCGATTGCTGGCGCGGTTAAAAGCCGTGGACGCGAAGACCTATAAAATTATTGACCGAAAAAATCGTCGGCGGGTTCAGCGCGCGTTGGAAATTTTTTACGCCACCGGCCGGCCGAAATCAGCCCAATTGAAAAAACAAAAACCGCCATATCAAATTTTAGTTTTGGGCGTTAAATTTCCGCTGGAGAAGATTTATGAGCGGATTGACCGGCGGTTGGAAAAAAGAATCAATGAGGGGATGATTCAGGAAGTGAAAAAATTAAGGCAACGGGGCGTGAGCTGGAAACGGCTGGATGAATTCGGCTTGGAATATCGCTGGGTTTCAAGATATTTGCGCGGCCAAATTGATTATCAAGCGATGGTGGCGGAATTAAAAAAAGCCATTCATCATTTTGCCAAACGCCAGCTCACTTGGTTCAAGCGCAATCCGGATATTGTCTGGGTGGAAAATAAAATTGAAGCGCAAAAGAAAATTGAAAAATTTATGCGAAAATAAAACCTCCCGCGTTGCGGGGGTTTTAGTAGGGTAATTTCGGCCGGCTTGGCGTCCGAGACGCCGGATCCAAAATTTCCTGCCGGCTCTCCAATACCCGGTCGTGTTTCAGGCTGTCAATGCTCATCCGTTTCACTCGTTCCTTTTTCAGATAATTGTTGATCGCGATTTTCGGATTTTGATCAAAGCCGTAAATTTTTTCTTTACTCAAATGATTTAAAACCTGCTCCATTTTATATTTGGGCAGGGCTTTATTTTCTTTAACCAAGCCGTTGATTTTTTTGGGGTCAAAACCGGCGTTGGTTAAAGTTTTTTGGATTTGATCGCGAACCGAAGAGGGCAAAATCGTTTTACCCGATTTTTGTTTATAAATATCGGCCAGCTTAATGGCTTTGGGTGTAAATTTTTGCGCCAGCGTTTCGCGCGGGGAAAATAATGGCATAAATTATATAATTGAAGTTCAAAGCTCAAATATCAAAGTTCAAATCAAGCTCAAAATCCAAATGACAAAATTTTGAACTTTGAGCTTAAAGCATTGATTTGAAATTTGAACTTTGGATTTTATTTATTATTTAGTTTATTTTTCAACAATTCATTTATTACTTGCGGATTCGCCTTGCCTTTGGTTGCGGCCATGGTTTGGCCGACCAGGAATTTAAAGGCGTTTTCCTTGCCCGCCCTGTAATCCTCAATCGCTCTTTGATTTTTTGCTAAAATTTCCTCAATGATTTTTGCCAATTCTTCGGCGTTGTCAATCTGCCCCAATTGTTTTTCTTCCATAATCGCCGACGGGTCGCCGCCAGTCTGAAACATTTCGCCCAATAAATTTTGCGCGCCCAAATTATTGATTTTATTGCGGTAAATCAAAGTGATAAATTCGGCGAAATTTTCCGGCGTGATTTTGCATTCGTTGATGGCGATTTTTTCTTCGTTCAGATGTTTGAATAAGCGGTTGATCAGCCAGTTGCTGATGATTTTCACCAGCTTTTTGCCTTCCCGCTCCCAGATTTCTTCTTCGGTGCCTTCCACTTCCGGCAAAGAAGCGAGCCAGCCGACCAATTCGGAAATCACTTTTTCCGCGTAATCGGCCAGCGCTTGGTCGCTAATAATGATTTTCGCGTTTTCATAATCAAATTGATATTGGTTGATGAGCCGTTCCAATTTTTGTTGGGGCAATTCCGGCAAAGTCGCCCTCAATTCTTGAATTAGCTCTTCGGAAATTTCCAACGGCGGCAAATCCGGCTCCGGAAAATAACGGTAGTCGGCGGCGGTTTCTTTAATCCGCTGGGTAAAAGTTTTTTGGCCGGCTTCGTCCCAGCCCCGAGTTTCTTGGACCAGTTTTTCTTCCGCTTCAATCGCTTTGGTTTGGCGCTTGATTTCATATTCAATCGCCCGTTCCAGCGAACGGAACGAGTTGATGTTTTTCAATTCCACTTTCGGATTCAATTTGTATTCCATCAACGGCCTCACTTCGCCGTTGTCAATCACGAATCGTCCGGCTTCTTGCACTGAAACATTGGCCTCGCACCGCATCTGTCCGTTTTCCATGTCCGCTTCGGAAATTTTCAGGTATCGCAAAATTTGCTGATACAGCTGGCAGAATTCCTTGGCTTCTTTCGCCGATTCAATCGTCGGCTCGGTGACTAATTCCATCAATGGCGTGCCGGCTCGGCTTAAATCAACCAAAGCGCCATCGGCGGCGTGGATTAGTTTGCCGGTGTCTTCTTCCAAATGGATTCTGATAATCCCGATTTCTTTCCGACCGATTTTCAGTTTGCCTTTGAAAGTTAAGGGCTGGTCGTATTGAGAAATTTGATAGCCCTTGGGCAAGTCGGGATAAAAATAATTTTTGCGGTCAAATTTGGTGAAGCGGGCGATTTCCGATTCCAAAGCCAGGCCCGTGAGAATCGTCCAAAGCACGGCTTGGCGATTGATGGCCGGCAACGAACCGGGCTGGCCGAGGCAAACCGGGCAGATGTTCTCGTTCGGCTTGGCTTGCAGATTATAGCCGTTCCGGCAGGAGCAAAACATCTTGGATTCGGTTTTGAGTTCAGCGTGGATTTCCATGCCGATCACGGGAATATAGTTGGGCATAAAATGGAATTTTAAGTTTTGGTTATTATTGATATTTTACCTGTTTTGGCATTAAAAAACAAGCCCTGATTTTAATCAGGGCTTAGGTTCAAATCAATAATTTTTTGATTTAAACGGCTTGTTTTGCGACTTGCCAGATTTTTTCATGAATCTCCTCGGGTGTGAAAATTGAATTTTTATCCGGACAGCATTCAATTTTTTTCCAGCCGAATTTTTCCGTTGCCCACAAAGCTGTCGCCTCAACTTTTTTAACGTAAGCCGGGTCGGTTTCATGGCCGTCTTTTATCCGGCCTTGTTTTTCCATCATCATATCGGCAACGGCGGGGAAGACATGAAGATAAATCACCAAATCCGGCCGAGGCACTCGCAACAGTCCGAATTCCAGCTCGTCCAAAAAAGCAATCAGCCGGTCGCGCGCCTCGCCGTCGGTTTTGGCGCCTTGATGAATAGTGTTGGCGGTATGGAAACGGTCGGAAATAATGATTTTGCCTTCCGCCAGCCACTGGTTGATTTTTTCTTTGCTTTCAAACCGGTCCAAGCAATACAAAACTCCGGCCAGCTCCGGTTTTATTGCCGTCGGCTGGCCGAATTGGCCGTCCAGATAAGCGCGAATAATTTGGCCGTAAAAATTATTTTGGCATTGGGGGAAGTCGATAGTTTCTACCGGCTGGCCGTCTTGCTTAAGCCGGCCGACGAGCATGGCGGTCTGCGTTTTTTTGCCGCTCCCGTCCCCGCCTTCAATCACGATTAGTTTTCCTTGAGGCATAATTTGAATTTTTAATTTCCAATTTTACAATTTTACAATAAATTTTCAATTTTTAATTTTTAAACATTAAAGCATTTGATTGCTTAGCAATCATCCTGCCTTGGCGGGATGCCAGCAAAGCTGGCAATTGTTTAGGAATTAAAAATTAAAAATTAGAAATTTATCTAATCTTTTTCAAAATTTCTTCTATTTGTTTATAGAGTTCTTCAAAGGTGCCATTATTGTCAATCGTGTATTTGGCTTTTTTCGCCAATTGGCGGATTTGAGTTTCGGTCGGCAATTTGGCGTCGGTTAAAAATTGTTTCCAAGTTTTATTTTTATCATCCGTATTCTGGCGGCGTTTGGTCAAGCGTTCATAGCGAGTTTTTTGTTCGGCCGAAATCGCGACCAGGACAAAACCGGGTTCTTTTTTTAGATAGGCGATGTCGCTTTCCAGCCGGACATTGGGCAGACAGAGTATTTTTTTTCGGCTGATTTTCACTTCCTCGGCGATGGTTTGCGCTAAGACCGTCTGGCCGAAGCGCGCGCGTAAATCAATGCCGAGGTTGGCCATGTTTTCTCGCGTCTGCGGGAGATGCAGGCGATCCAAAATATCCCTTAACGGTTGGGAAAAACTCACGGTTTCCGACTGATGTTTTTTCTTTAAGTATTCCGCGACCGTGTCTTTGCCGGAGGCGATTTCGCCGACTAAGCCGATGATAATTTTTTTCATATTAGTTTAGGCCTAATTTTTTATTGATATCTTCGCCGTATTTGTATTGGTCGTCAATAATGTCCCTTTCCTGCCATTCTTCGGTCCAATCGGCGACGGAAAATTCTTTGATGGCGCCATCGCGCATTTGCGAATAAATTTTATTTAAGCCGGCGTTGATAATCATTCTTTTACAGAAGTAGCAGGGGATGGCGTCAATCAGCTCGCCGGTTTCAGCCCTTTCGCCGTAAATATAAATATCGCCTCCGAATAAGCTCACGCCGGCGCGGGCGGAATTAATAATGGCGTTTTGTTCGGCGTGAACCGACCGGCACATTTCATAGCGCTGGCCGTGGGGGATTTTTAATTCTTCTCGCAGGCAGTTGCCTCGTTCCAGGCAGTCCCTCGTGCCTCGAGGCGCGCCAATATAGCCGCCGGCGACGATTTGGTCGCCTCTAACGATAATGGCGCCGATGCGGTTGCGAAAACAGGCGCATCTTTGCGCCACGGCTTTGGCGATGCCGATATAATAGCTCACTTTGTCTAACCGAGTTGGTTTGTCCACGGGGATGAAATTATGAATACGGATACATTGTAGCATAAAAATATGAAAATCGGAAAACATTTATTGGGCTGGTAACTGGTAACCGGTAACTTGGTTTTTTAATCAAAAAACCACCCACGACCTATGTCGGGGTGGTTTTTAAAAAATATATTTATTTGTTTATTTCCACTTTAATTCCCGGACCCATGGTGCTGGACAAAGAAATATTTTCAATGTAAGCGCCCTTAATTGTGGCCGGCTTAACTTTTTTCAAGCTTTCAAAAAAAGCGTTGAAATTTTCAATCAGCTTTTGGGTGTCAAAAGATGCTTTGCCGATTGTGACGTGGACATTGCCGGTGTCGTCGTTTTTGTAATTCACTTGGCCCTTTTTTAGATTCGCCACCGCTTCGGCGATTTTTTCCGTGACGGTGCCGTCTTTCGGATTCGGCATCATGCCTTTTGGGCCTAAAATTTTCGCGACCGGCGCCAAATCCTTCATCGCGCTTGGCGCGGCAACCAAAATGTCAAAATTGATTTTGCCGTTTTTGATTTCTTCAATTAGTTCTTTGTCACCGACTAAATCCGCGCCGGCGGTTTTGGCGTTTTTCTGCTGTTCGGCGTCGGCGGTGAAAACCGCCACTTTAACGGTTTTGCCGGTGCCATGGGGCAAGCCGATTGAGCTTCTGATTTGCTGGTCGCCCTTTTTAACGTCAATATTCAATTTGACATGGACTTCAATACTGGAATCAAATTTAACGCTGGCGGTTTTTTTCGCCAATTCAATCGCTTCGGCGATCGGATAAGTTTTTTTGGCGTCCACCATCGCTCCGGCTTCCTTGAATCTTTTGGAAGCGCTGTGTTCAACTTTTTTCATACGTTTGGTGATTGCGTGGTTTTAGCGAATTGCCGACTAAGCAACTCTCCCACTTCGCCTCGCCGTAGTTCCGATGCATATCGGAACGAAGGCGGGCTTTAGTTTATAAGGCTATAAAGAGTTTATAAAGTTTTTTTGTAACTTTATGAACTTTTTAACTTTTAACTTCCACTCCCATCTGCCGCGCGGTGCCGGCGATGATTTTGACCGCCGCGTCCAAATCCCGAGTATTCAAATCGGGCATTTTGATTTTAGCGATTTCCTCGGCTTGCGCTCTGGTAATCGCGCCCGCTTTTTCTTTCAACGGTTTGCCCGAGCCCTTTTTAATGCCGGCCGCTTTTTTGATCAATTCGGCCGCGGGCGGAGTTTTTAAAATAAAAGTATAAGTGCGATCCTCAAAAACCGTGATTTCCACCGGTGTGATGTCGCCCCCTTTATCTTTCGTCGCTTCGTTGAATTTTTGGCAGAATTCGGCGATGTTTAAGCCGTGCTGGCCTAAAGCCGGACCGACCGGCGGCGCGGGATTGGCCGCTCCGGCCGGAATTTGCAATTTGATGATTGTTTTTATTTTTTTGGCCATACTACTATGATTAATTTTCAATTTTACAATTTAACAATTTTCAAACAATTTTATAATTCTAAAATTGTTTTTGACATTGAAAATTCTTAAATTTTTAAATTTATTTTCTCCACAGGGAGAAGCGTGTCGAGAAAATTATTTATTAAATTTTCTTAATTTGCAAGAAGTCCAGCTCCACCGGCGTTTCGCGGCCGAACATGGAAACTAAGACCTTAATCTTGCCTCGGGCGTCGTCAATATTGACCACCTTGCCATCCATATTTTTGAATGGCCCGTCGGAAATCCGAATGGCATCGCCCTTGGCGACGTCAATCTGGAATTCCGGCTCTTCCACGCCCATGCGTTTTTGCAAGGATTTGATTTCCTCTTCGGAAACCGGCGTCGGGGTTGTGCCCGAGCCGACAAAACCGGTCACGTGAGGCGTGTTGCGCACGACGTACCAGGAATCGTCCGTCACTATCATTTCCACTAAAATATAGCCCGGGTAAATTTTTTCTTCCACAATTTTCCGTTTGCCGTTTTTAATCCGGATCTTTTTTTCTTTCGGCACCAAGACATTGAAGATTTTGTCTTCCATGTCCATTGACTCAATGCGCTGTTTCAGATTGTGGCCCACCGCTTCTTCCAAACCGGAATAAGTGTGGAGCACATACCAGCGCCGGCCGAGATTAAGAGTTTGTTTTGCCATATTTTTTTCATCCTCAACCGCTCGCCGCTAACTTCCTCCATTTCCGGCAGTTAACGGCAAACGGTTGAATTATTTAAAGTTTAAATTACTTTGCTTAAAACAATATTCAAGATGTAGTCGGCCAGGCCTAGAAACGCGGCGACGCCCAAAGAAATTCCGATCACCAAAAGCGTGTGGCTTTTGGTTTCTTTTTTAGTCGGCCAGGTGACCTTTTTGAATTCGTCTTTTGAGTCCTTGATATATTGGACGAGTTTGTTGGTTGTTTCCATATTGGTTGTATTTTTTCTATCTTAAAATCCGCTCAAGGCGGATCATTTACATTAATCTTATTATACCTGAACTTTAAAAATAACGCAAGGGCGGGGATAATGTTTATTTTTTGGCTAAATATAGCCGTTTTTTGGCCGGAGTGAACTTTTCAATGGCATAACGGAGCATAACTCTCGGCATTTTTAAATGATGCTTTTTTAAGAAGGCCTCCTCCCGGGCCAAGTTTCGCTTGCCGATTTCGCGCAACATCCAGCCGACGGCCTTGTGGATTAAATCATGTTTGTCGGCGATTAAAATCTCGGCGATTTTCAGCGCGTCTTTGAAATCGTGATGGCGGATAAATTGGAAAGTCGCCAGCACGGCGATGCGCCGTTCCCAAAGATTTTTTGATTTGGCCAGGCGGAATAAGATTTTTCGGCCTTTATTTTGCAGAAAATTCCCGACGATATTCGGCGCCGACAAATCAACTAAATCCCAGTTATTAACGCGCTTGGTATTTTTTAAGTAGAGTCTGAAGATTTTCGCCCGCCCGGCCTCGTCCGCTTTTTTGTATTTCAAAGTCAGAATGATGAGCGCGGTGAGCCGTTCCTCGTGCCATTCGCTGTTCAATGATTTTTGCAATTCGGCCAATGAAATTTTCGGCCACAATTTTTTAGCGATTAGTCGTTGCTTCGGCACAATCACGCCGAGAAATTTATCGCCCTCGCCGTATTCGCCTCGGCCGGTTTTAAAAAATCCCGCGAGCAGTTGCGCTTTCTTGGGATTTTTTATTTTTTCTAATTCTTTTCTTAAAACTGAAATTTTGCTTGGCATGTTTAAATTTTTATTGTGGCGGATTATGAAATATAAAATTTATTTTGTTTATAATTTTCCAAAACTTTGGCGCTGGGGAAATAAATGGGATTCGGCAAATTATTCAAATCAAACCACTGCCATTCGGTGATTTCATCCGGCTCCATGACTTTTGGCTCCCCGGAAAAATCATCGGCAAACAAGCCAATGGTAATAAAATGAGCGGTTTCAATAATATCTTGATTCACGCAAATTACTTCCACTTTATTGAGCGTGATTCCAGTTTCCTCAAGCATTTCTCTTTTGGCGCCGTCTTCAAACGTTTCGCCAAAATGCAATTTGCCGCCCGGCATGGTCCAGGTTCCGGCGCCATTCAATAAACTTGACGCTTTTTCCGGGTCGTCATGGCGCTTGCCAAGCAATAGCTTGCCATCCCTTAAAACCATGACGCCGAATCCGACGCCCACTTTTTTGTTTTCTTCCATGTTTATTGGGTTATTAATTTTATTTTTTATCCCTTTATTTTTTCCCGAAATCGTCTTCAATTAAATGCGCTTGGCGCAAAATTGATTTAAAAGTTCCTAAAGGAATTTCTCTTTTTCCGGCCGGAACGATTACGGTTAAAGTTGGATTGCCGATTTTTCTGAATTTAACGTGGCTGCCCTTTTGCGAAATATAAACAAAGCCCTGTTTTTGCAGGACTTTGAGGATTTCTGATGATGAATATAATTTAGGCATGGCAAATAGACATTTTGACTAGTTCCGGCCTCTCAATCTTTGTGATTTTTGGAACTTTTACATCTTCAAAATATAATTCCAACGCCTCATCCAAAGCGGCTAACGCCTCTTTTTTAGTTTTCCCGAAGCTGGAAACATCCACGTTTAAGCATTGGGCGACATAATATTTGCCCTCCTTCCAAACGACATTTTTTAAATTAATTTTGCGCATATATTTATTGTTTCTACATCAATACTATCAAGCGCAAAAACTATTGTCAAGCGCAATAAACGGGCTTGATATTTTTTTATTTGTTTGTTACGCTAAAAAGGTCAAACGCGAATTCTATCGCTAAAAATCGTCTGTAAAGGCGATTTTTAGTTTGTTAAAAAACATAAATTATAATTTTCCTTCCTTAATCAATTCAATTGACGATTTGCCGGTTTGGATTTTCATTATCGTTTCAGTTTTGTTTTCCAGCGCGTCTTTAATCCGCTCCACTTGCTTGGGCGAAGTGTTTTTCGGCAGTTCGCTTAAGGCGAAATATTTTATTTCTCGCGACTCATCATTCAAAGTTATTTCTCCGCCGATTACCCGGCATTCAAAAGCCAAAACAATTTTATCTTTGTGCGGTTTGCTGTAAACGCCGGTCAATCTGATGATTTCAACGTCCAAACCGGTTTCTTCTTTTACTTCGCGAATCACGCCCGCCCAGGGCGTTTCGCCTGATTCCACCCCGCCCCCGGGCAAATTCCACAAGTCATAATCATTCCGCCGGCAAAGCAAAACGCGGTTTTCGTTATCTCTGATAATCCCAGAAACGCCGATGGTGAAGGTTGGGGTCATTTTTTCTTATTTTATTTTATTTAAATCCCCATCCAGCATGATTGGTTTTATTGGAATACTTTCATCTTACCAAATCCGCCTCAAATCGGCAATTGACGGTTAGGGTTGACAGGCGGTGGAATGTGTGATAATATGCGCTATCTAACCAGTTTTAGATAAATAATTAAAAAAGGAGGAAAAATCATGTACAAAAACTGGAAAGAAATTCATAAAATTCAGGATGCTCACTTTATGTGGGCGCTGGCGCTGCTTGACTTGGCAACCGACTTTGGTCGGATGATAGTTGAGCGGTTTCCAGAGTTTTTTACAGCAGAACAGCCGGCAAAGCCGCTGTTGTCGGAGTTGCGCGCAATCGCCGGAAATAATTTTGCGGCGGAGTGGAAGAGGGCAAAAGGCGAAACATGCCTTGCGCCGTCTTGTGAATATTTGGTATCTTGCGATGCCATTCCAGAATGGATGCCCATCATGCATTTTGTTAGACGACATGGCGATGATTGTCTCATAAATTGTTATCCGGATGCGTTATCAGCTCCGCCTGAGCTTGAAAATGAGATTGATTATGTCGGTTCCATTTATACCTGGCAGGGCAAGAAGTTAATCCTAGTTGAGTTTAGTGATTGGGAGTGGTACTTTGTCCCCGCCGAGCTTATCGCTATTGATAGCGAACTCACTGTTGCTAAATAATGCTCCCACCTGTGCTCGCCCCGTGTTGAAATGTTCAAATGAACAATTTGCGCGGTGCTTTTTTATTAAAGCCGCCTCAAATCGGCAATTTGGCGGGGTTTATTTTTCACTTTTTTTACCGCATTCAATCGTTTTCTGACTGGAGGAACCGCCGCTTTTATTTTTCAGAAAATTATTTTTAGAGATAATCGGCCGCCCAATTCGCCTTTCAATTCTTTTTGATAAATGGTTCTCCGGATGGTCTTACCCTTAAATAGAGCAATATGATTATTTTGGTTTTCTGTGTTTTGTGTGGCCATAATTAGTGATTTAGACTAAAAAAGAAAAGTTTATTTCGCTTAATTATGTCGCTGTTTTTTCGGCCAGTTGTCTTAATGAATCTTTTCCGAAGGTGTCTTCAATTAATCGAGAGATTTCTAACAGCTGACCAGTAAATATAGCTTTTGCGAAAAGTTGAAATACATCTTTTGGCGAAGTAAATTTTGTCTTATTTTGTTCGTATATTTCATTCACTAAGGATAATAAGTGTTTTCGTCCAGATTTATCTACATATTCGCTGATTATTGTTTGCCACATCCCATTAGGTTTCTGTATCGTTTTTACAGATTTTATTTCATCAGTATTTGCATTTGGATTTTCGGATTTTATTAAATCAATAAATTTTTGGCGTTCTTTGGTTGCGTCAGACAATGAAGGCATTTGATTAAAATATTCCTTATCAAATTTTTTAGTGAGTTCTTCTGTTATGGCCTCATTAAGACAATTAAAATATCTTTTCCCTTCCTTATCTATAACTGTTAAACCAATGCGTCGTAGCTTAAATTCATTATTTTGGGCTGTAAAGGAAGTAAAGCTATTAGCGTGCAAACATTCATGCGCTAATCTTTCCGCAAAAGTTAAATCATCATCGGAATCAAGCACAATAATTCCCTGACGATTTTCCATATACACCCCGTCACATTTTTCTGACATGCCGGAATCCCTTCTTTTTTTCTTGGATAATAAATCCGTATTTACTACGTGAATATGGTCGAGAGTTAAACTTAATGGTTCTATCTCGTACTCACCTAGAAATTCTGGTAGTTTGGCCAATAGGTCTTGTATAATTTGTGTCTCTTTTTCCGTTTTTTCACGTTCAATTGGTAGTTTCTCTGGCGCTAGAAAAATTTCTCTCGCCATTTCTAATGCATTTTGCTCTTCTTTTTCTGAAAGATTAATAACTCGTTGAATAGCGGACTCTTTTGTTTCGGATTTATTATTATTTTCTATATTAAATTTTTTTTCCAATTTTTCCATATTTGCAATTTGAAAATTTATTCAAATATTTTTTTATTCCAACTTTTGATCAATGTTATATTTACTGGCATGTTTATCTAATTATAATTTCCCTTCCTTAATCAATTCAATTGACAATTTGCCGGTTTGGATTTTTATGATTGTTTCCGTTTTTTAAACTGGTAAAAAGTTTAGGATAATTTATACTTTTATCCCTTCTCTTATCAACGATTCAGTTTTTTTCTTAGAACATTCTTCGCATCTGAATTTTGGCGCCTTATCTTCAATCTTATTATAATTTGATGTTTTTACAATCCTATACCCCCTGGCGATTTTTCCGCAATCGGAACAATTTATATTATCCTTAACTTCCCATTGAGTGGACAGAAGTTTTGATTTGAAAATAAAACCGTCAACCCAGAAAAAAATTAATCCTCCGATAAGATTGGCAATCGTTGTCGCGACCCATTTATCAAGCGTTGACAGCCAGATTAAGACTACGGCTAAAATCGGCGTGCTTAATTGCCATCGGCATAAATAAAGAAAATACCTCTTGAAGTTCATATTTATATTAAGTTAAGGGGATAAGATTTTTAATAATTTATTTAGCCAAAAATCGAAATACCCAGCCCAATAAATTAAAACCTTTTTGGGAAGAATTAAGTGAATTTTCAATTCCTAAGTTGGCCTCCTCAAGGAGTTGAAGTTGTTCAGCCAAGGATTGTTGGTCGCTTTGGCCGGATAATTGATTTTTAATTTGATTTAACTGTTTAATCTGTTCACGATTTTGTTCCAATATTTTTTTAGCATTGTTTATTTCGCCATAATCCGGCCCGATGAAAAACTTGGCGAATCCCTTTCGGTTTTGAACTTTCTGCAAACTCGCTTCTAATTTTTCTTGGTTTTGAGTTTGGGTTTGGGCGATTGTTTTTACCTGTTGCCCGATCCCGCCATTTCTCTCAGCTACTTGTAACATTTCTTGTACGGCATTAGCGACCCCGCTTCTTCTTTGTTCTTTTGTTTGTAAACCGTTTCCGCTTTCCGCTTGGATTGCCTCTTGTTCTTGATTTTGGATTTGATTTGTTTCACCCTGATTTTGTGTCTGGTTTTGATTTTTGGCTTGGTCACCCGCCTCACCGTCAGTTTGCGATTGTTGTTGATTGTGTGTTTGAATTTGGTTGTCTTCACTTTGATTGGCGGTTTCTGTTTGTTGCTGAATTTGAGCGCCTGTCCCACTTTTGATGTTTTGGTCTACTGCGTAGGCATTGCCGGCAAAGGCGAAAGATGCCGCCAAGATGCCAGCTAATAAGATTTTACTTTTCATAATTTTTTTGTTAATGAATAAATAAATTATTTAAAATTATATCAATTAATGGCCGGCGACTATACGCCGTTTCGTCAAGGGCAAAATATAGTTTTTGAACTGGCAAAACGGAGCATTGACTCGGCGTCATATTAAAAGTAGCTTTTGATATTTCAGCAGTTAAAATAGCAAATTCAATATCTTCTTTTACGCCTCTTTTTTGCCACTCATCGGTTAATTCCTCTCTGACAGCGATGCCACGCATACGCTTTTCAATCCAAGCTTCTGAATAGACCTTGAGTTTATATAAAACCTTGGTTCTTTTGGTTGCTAATTCCGGATCTTCGATTTTTTGAATTCTCTCAAAACCAACCTTAGCCAGCCAACGTTTCAAGGGCTCGGCCTTGGGTGAGGGAATCGATTGTATGATTCTAAACATGGTTTCCGTATCGGCACAGTCAGTTTCGCGCATTTTGCCGTCGGGGGCAGGCATTTTCAACCGTCCGATTTTTTCAGACACTTCAATATAACCTTCATTTGCGAGTTTTTTTTGAGATCATTCCAATATTTTCTCGGTCTTTCTGTTCTCGTTAAAACCTCAATCATGTCAATAACCGAAAACCACCGTTCTTTCTGATAAATGGTTTTTCTAATGGATTTGCCCTTGAAAATGGCGATATGATTGCTTGGATTTTGGTTATTTTCCATTTTATTATTACAATAAAGGCCCCAAGCATGAGACCTTTATATTATAGCATATTTTATTTTCGATTTGTTCTCTTATAGATTATGTTAATAATCCAGCAAACTATAGCTAAAACACCAGCCCAAACAAATCCAATGAACGGCATATCATCTTCATAAAAAATGCCCCAAATACCAAGAAGTATAAAAAACCCTACCGCC
>CAZLRS010000002.1:0-25574 GCA_964562085.1 uncultured Gammaproteobacteria bacterium
TAAAAAGCGACACGCCGGTTTTGGTTGATTTTTACGCCGATTGGTGCGGGCCGTGCCGGTTGCAAACGCCGATTATCGCCGAGGTGGCGAAAGCCATCGGAGACAAAGCGAAAGTCGGCAAAATGGATGTTGACGCCAATCCGCAGACGGCGCAAAAATTTGAAGTGATGTCCATTCCCACGATAATTATTTTTAAAAACGGCGAAGCCAAAGAAACCATGATGGGCGTGCAGGCGAAGGATATGCTGGTGGAGAAGATGGGCTTGGCTTTAAAATAATCATGTTTAGTTAGAAGTTATTTTTATAAAACCATTTTTGTAATTTCAAAATTCAAAGTTCAAATGTCAAATCAAGTTCAAAATCCAAAGATTTATGACTTAGAAGAAAGGACGGCTTGTTTTGGGATAAGTGTTATTAGATTTTTAAAATTTTTACCTGAAACTCAAATTAATCGTTCTTTAATCAACCAATTAATTCGTTCAGCTACAAGTATCGGGGCTAATTATATGGAGGCCGATGGCGCAGAATCAAAAAATGATTTTAAACACAAAATTGCGATTTGCAAAAAGGAAGCCAAAGAAACTTTACATTGGTTAAGAATGATTGCAGAAGCCAATATTGATTATGTTGAGCAATGCCGTAGGTTATGGAAAGAGGCGCATGAATTGGTTTTAATATTTTCCACTATTTTAAAAAATAAAAATTAATTTTGAGCTTTGGATTTGATTTGAAATTTGGTTTTTGAACTTTGAACTTCAACTTTAACGCTATGAGCAAATTTAATTACGATCTAATCATCATCGGCGCGGGGCCGGCGGGACTGGCCGCGGCCGTTTATTCCGCTCGGCGGGCGCTGAAAACCCTGGTGATCGCCAAGAGCATCGGCGGCCAGATGGCTTTGGCGCGCGAAATTGAAAATTATCCCGGTTTTGAGTTGATTCCCGGTTTTGAATTGGCGGAAAAATTTTTAAGCCAGGCGAAAAAATTTGGCGCGGAATTTGAATTTAACGAAGTCGCGAGCGTTAAAAAAAATAAGAGCGGTTTCACGGTTTATACCAGCCAAAAAGAATACTCGGCTTCGGCGGTGATTCTCGCTTTCGGTTTGACGCCGAAAAATTTGGACGCGCCGGGCGAAAAAGAATTAACCGGCCGGGGCGTGAGCTATTGCGCGACGTGCGACGGCCCGTTTTATAAAAATAAAATTGTGGCGGTGGCCGGCGGTGGAAATTCCGCTTTGGAGTCAGCGGAATATCTGGCTCGGCTGGCGAAAAAGGTCTATTTGATTCATCGTTCGGAAAATTTCAGCGCGGATAAATATTTGCTGGCCGAGGTGAAAAAAATGAAAAATGTGGAATTCGCCTGCTGTTATGAAGTTAAAGAAGTGAAAGGCGAAAATAAAGTTGAAGGTTTGGTTTTACAGGCGGTTGGCAAAAAAGAAACCAAGGAAATCAATCTTGACGGCGTTTTTGTGGAAATCGGCCATCAAGCTAAAACCGATTGGCTGAAGGGCGCGGTTGATTTGAACGCGAAAGGGGAAATAATTATCGGCCGGGGCGGCGTTTCATCCGTGCCGGGGATTTTCGCGGCGGGCGATTGTTCGGACGACTCGCATAAGCAGGTCGTAATCGCCGCCGGCGCCGGCGCGCAATCGGCGCTGGAGGCGTATAAATTTATTACCGCCAAAAAAGGCAAAGTTATCGCGCCGGATTGGGGGAAACGGAAATAAAGTTCAAAGCTCAAATATCAAAGTTCAAATCAAGTTCAAAATCCAAATGACAAAAATTTTTGAACTTTGAGCTTAAGACCTTGATTTGAAATTTGAACTTTGGATTTTGAAATTTTATTGTTAAATCCTTGTTATATTTGCTATAATTAGCTTAACTAATTCTATATAAACATATGACGAATCACGGCGGAAATGAATTAATCAATATTGATGTGATGGCGAAAGCCGGCATTGAAGAAAACATGCGCGTCGCTGATTTGGGTTGTGGAAATTTGGGATATTTTACGATTCCGGCGGCGAAAATCGTCGGCAAGAACGGCCTGGTCTACGCGGTGGATGTTTTGAAATCGGTTTTGGAAGCGGTTGAGGGATTGGCGAAACAGCAAGGCATGGAAAACATTAAAACCGTCTGGTCAAATTTGGAAATTATCGGCGCGACTAAGATTCCGGCCGAGAGCTTGGATGCCAGTTTCATTATTAATACTTTATTCCAATCAACGAAAGATGATTTGCTGATTCAGGAAGCGTTCCGTTTGACAAAACCGGGAGGCAGGGTCATAGTGATTGACTGGAAGCGGGTGAGCGCGCCTTTCGGGCCGAGCATGGATGAGCGCACCAAGCCGGAAGAGATTAGAAAATTCTGCGAAACCGCGGGTTTTCGGCTGGTGGAAGAATTTGAGGCCGGCCCGTATCATTATGGAATGATGTGGGTTAAGTGAATTAATTTTATAATTTTCAATTTTATAATTTTCAATCAATTGCCAGCTTTGCTGGCATCCCGCCAAGGCGGGATGATTGCGAAGCAATCAAATGATTCAATTTTCAAACCCTCTCGTTCCGTCATCCCCGCGCAGGCGGGGATCCAGAAAGTTTATCTTTAATTAGGCAATGGATTCCCGCCGGAGTTTATCCTCGTGTAGACGGGGACGGGAATGACACATAGTTGAAAATTGAAAATTCATTGAAAATTGTAAATTGTAAAATTAAAAATTTATCTTATGCCTTTGGATATCATTAACTTTTTCCGCTCCGACCGGCTGTTTAATCTGCGGCCGGCGATTGACCCGAACACCGCCAAATTTCTTTTGATTATTTTCGGCGTTTTGATTTTAGCCGGTTTGATTTTGTTGTTTATCAGCCGAAAAAAATCTGAGCAATTTTTAAAGCGCTTGCTGAATAAATATTCTTCTTTGGGCTTGGTGACGGGTGTCATCGGGGGGCTTTTGGTTTGGTTCAGATACGAACGGGCGAGTTTTTTTTCCGCCCGATTCTGGCTCGTGGTTTGGGCGCTTGGTTTTATGATTTGGCTGGCGCAGATTTTAAGATATCAACTTAAGGCCGCGCCGGAAGCGAAGAAAAAAATGGAGCAGAGGAAAATATTCAATCAGTATTTGCCGAAGAAGAAGTAGGGTTGAAGTTCAAAGCTCAAATTTTAAAGTTCAAATCAAGTTCAAAATCCAAATGAATAAAATTTTAGATTTTGAACTTAAAACTTTGATTTGAAATTTGAACTTTGGATTTTGAAATTGGAATAGTATTATGGCTGATAATTATAAAATCTCTCTTGGCCGTTTTGGCGAACAGCTAGCTGCCGACTATATTGTTAGCAAGGGCTATAAAATTATCGGTCGAAATGTTTATACCAATCATGGCGAAATCGATCTCATCGCGGAAAAGGGCGATGAGATTTTGTTTATTGAAGTGAAAACGCGGACCTCGGAAGATTTCGGCTATCCCGAGGAAGCGGTCGGCGCGCGTAAAATTTCCGCCTTGATGCGCGCGGCCAAGCATTATTTGAATCAGCGCCGGGTTGATAAATTTTGGCGGTTTGATGTTTTAGCGATTGAATTGGATAAAATCAACCGCCGAGCGAAGATTAAGTGGTTTAAGGAAGTGGGACGCGATAGGCGGTAGAATTTTCCTCTTGACTTTCCTTTTTAGGTATGATATAATGACTTTAGATGATTAATGACAGCCCGGCCGCTGTCATATTTTTTTGAGAAGATACTTAATTTTAAATCCTAAAATATGTCCCAGTCACCCATCCAAGCGGCGATTCAACAGATCTGCCAAGAAAAAAATCTAGCCGAAGAGGCGGTTTTGCGTACCGTTGAATTGGCCCTGGCGGCCGCTTACCGCAAGGATTTCGGCAATAAATTGCAGAATATTGTTGCGGAATTTGACCCCAAAACCGGCGGGGTCAAAGTTTTTGACGTTAAAACCGTGGTTGAAGATTTGCCGGAAGAAGAATTGGCGGCCTTGGCGGCCGCGGCCGAACAGCAAGAAGAAGCGCCAGCCATTAAAGCCATAGTTGAAACTGAAAATGCTTTCGTCGCCGAAGGCGAAGAAGAGCCGATTAAAAAATTTAATCCCAAAAACGAAGTTCAGTTAAAAGACGCGAGATTAATCAGCGAGGAATATAAAATCGGCGATGAAATTGTTACGCCCTTGGATGTGCCGGGCGAATTCGGCCGAATGGCCGCGCAAACCGCCAAGCAAGTGATCATTCAAAAATTAAGGGAAGTGGAACGCCAGAATATTTTTGAAGAATACAAAGATTCGCAAGGTCAAGCGGTGGTCGGTACGATTCAACGCCGGGAAGGCCGGAATGTTTTGGTTGAGCTGGGACACGCCATCGCTTTAATGCTGCCTGAAGACCAGATTGAGCGCGAACGATACAATGTCGGCAATCGGCTGAAATTTTATATTCGCTTGGTGGAAATGACGACTCGCGGTCCGCAGATTTTGGTTTCCCGCACTCATCCGGAATTGGCGCGGAAAATTTTTGAAATGGAAATTCCGGAAATCGCCAGCGGCGCGATTGAAATCAAGGCCATCGCTCGCGAAGCCGGGGGCCGTTCCAAAGTGGCGGTTTTTACCGATGATGAAAATATTGACCCGATCGGCTCTTGTGTCGGCCAAAGAGGCGCGCGCATTCAGACCGTCATCAGCGAGCTGGGCAATGAAAAAGTGGATATTATTTTATGGGATGAAGACGTAGTTAAATTCATTACCAACGCTTTGTCGCCGGCCAAGACGGTGGCGGTTGAATTGAAGGAAGAGGGCGAACAAAAAATCGCCGTGGTAACGGTTAAAGAAGACCAGTTATCCCTGGCGATCGGCAAAGGCGGACAAAATGTCCGGCTGGCTTCCAAGCTCACCGGTTGGAAAATAGACATCATTTCCGAAGCCGGCGTGAAAGTTGAGGCCGGCGAGGAAGGCGCGGAAGCGACGGAAGCGGTTTCGACTGAAGAAGTGAAAGAAGAAGCGGTAGAAACGGCTGAAGCGGAAGCGGCTCCTGTTGAGGAAGTGAAAGAAGAGGTTGCTGAGGATGGAGAGGTCGAAAAAGCGGAAATTGTTCCGGTGGAAGAAGTGAAAACCGAATAATATTGGATATTATCTGTAGAGACGCGCCATTGGCGCGTCTTTTTTGTTTTTTATTAAATTACGCGTTACACATTACGCGTTACGGGTTACGAAATATTACCCATTGAACTCGCCGGTTCATTTTGCTATTATAAGAGCAGATAAAAAATAAATTTCCAATCCTATGAACTTGATTTGGCTGGCGATTATCGCCGCGGGCATTGGACTCGCTCCGTTCGTCTTTTTAATGTTTAAATTAAAAAGGCAAAAAATCCAAGACGAAACGGCCGGCGCCATTGCCCGGCATATCAGCAAAGGCGCTAAATTTTTTTTCTGGCAGGAGTGCCGGAATTTGGCGATTATCGTTATTCTTATTGCCGGCATTTTATTCATTCTGCCGGTTTTCTCTCGCGCCCTCGCCGTCGCTTTTTTGGCTGGCGCGATTTTTTCCGCTTCGGCGGGATTTTTGGCGATGCATCTCGCCACTTTGTCCAATGTCCGCGTCGCGGAAAAAAGCCGGGATGATTTCAATGCCGGCTTGCGCCTGCTGTTTTCTTCCGGCTCGGCGATCGGATTGACCATCGCCAGCTTGGGCTTGCTGGGCGTGGCGCTTTTGTATTTGATTTTTGGCGACTTGCAAATTATTTTTGGTTTCGGTTTCGGCGCCTCGCTGGTGGCGCTGTTCGCCCGTGTGGGCGGCGGTATTTATACCAAGGCCGCCGATATCGGCGCGGATGCCGTCGGCAAATTGGAATTTGATTTGGCGGAAGATGACTCGCGAAATCCGGCGGCGATTGCCGACAATGTCGGCGATAACGTCGGCGACATTGCCGGAATGGGCGCGGATTTATTTGAAAGTTATGTTGACGCCATAATGGCGGCGATGATTTTTGGCTTGTTGCTGTTGCCGTTTTTCGGTTCGCAGGCGGTTGTTTTGCCTTTGCTTTTGGCCGGCGCCGGCGTGATTCTAGCCGTTTTAAAAAATTTTAGTTTTGAGTTTTTGAAAGGTCAGGCGCAAAAAATCGCCGGCCTCGACGCTTGGCTGTCGGCTTTGATTCTGGCCGTCGTTTCTTTTTTTATCATTCAATTTACCGTCGGCGAGATTAAAGTTTTTTGGGCGCTCTTGGTCGGATTGGTTGCCGGCGCTGTGATTCATTGGTGCGCAAAACATTTTGTTTCCGCTCGGAGCGGTTCGGTGCGCAAAATCGCCAAGGCCGCGGAAGCGGGAGCGGCCAATAATGTCATTGCCGGCTTGGCCTTCGGTTTTTCCAGCGTGATTATTCCGGCGCTCATTATGATTTTAACCATTTATTTTGCCAATCGATTCGCCGGCCTTTACGGCATGGCCATTGCGACGATGGGCTTGGTGGTGAATTGGGGGATTTTACTGGCTGGTAACGCTTATGGGCCAATAGCGGATAATGCCGCCGGCATTGCCAAGATGGCGGGAATGGAAAGCGAAGTCCATGATAAAATTTCCGCGCTGGACACTGCTGGTAATACCGAAGCTACGCTGGGCAAAAATTTTGCGATTAACTCGGCCACACTCACGGCCATCGCGCTGTTATTCGTTTTAATCCAATTTTTAAATTTGTCGACGATTGATTTAATGGCTTTTCGAACGATTGCCGGTTTGCTGTTGGGCGGGGTTGTGGCTTTTGGCTTTGTCGCTTTGACGATTAAAGCGGTAGTGAACGCGTCCGGCCAGATGGCAACGGAAGTTCGGCGCCAGTTTAATGAAATTCCCGGGTTGGCAAGCGGCGAAACCAATCCGCATTACAAGCGTTGTCTCAATATCGCAGTTAAAGCGGCGTTGAATCAAATGATTCTGCCCGGCTTGCTGATTTTGCTCGCGCCGATAGCGGTCGGCTTGGGCTTGGGAGCGCTGGCGCTGGTTGGATTTTTGGCTGGCGCGATCGTGGTTGGCTTTCTGTTGGCGGTATTTATGATTAATGCCGGCGGGGCCTTGGATAACGCGAAAAAATATCTGGAGTCCGACGGTTCGGGCGAAAAGGAAAAGGCCTACCGCGCGGCCGTGGTCGGCGATATGGTTGGCGACCCGCTGAAAGACGTCGCCGGTCCGGCGCTGAATATTTTAATCAAGTTGATGGTGATTATTTCCATTGTAATCGCGCCGTTATTGGTTTAGCCCCCCATACGTCATTCCTGCGAAAGCAGGAATCCAGGATTTGCACGAGTTAATTTCTCTTACCAAGCTATCACTAAAATAATTTTGCTTCTCTATTAGGTTAAATATAGATGTATGATGTCCTGCCCGCATACTTTATTTTACCAAGTTAATCAGTAGCATCCTGGATCCCAGCTTTCCCTCCTTCGCGTAAAGCTTCGGCAGGGCGCGGCGCTGGGATGACGGGAAAGAGAAGTCCGAGTCGTGAGTTATTACGAGCCCCTAAAATTTTTCAATACTTGTATTATTGTTTGTTTATTTGAAAATTATTAAATTATTAAATTTTTTACTATGAAATGTGATTGCAAAAAACTCCCGAAGTCAATGGCGGAACTGACGATTGAAATTCTGGCGGAAGAAATTCAGCCGTTTTTGCGGAAGGCGGCGGTGAAGCTTTCCCAAGAATTGAAGATTGAGGGTTTTCGGCCGGGCAAAGCGCCTTATGAAATCGTCAAGCAAAAGTGCGGGGAAATGGCGATTATGGAAGAAGCGCTGGATGACATTATCGCCAAGACCTATTTTGACGCCTTGGCGGAAAATAAAATTATTTCCATCGGCCAGCCGAAAATCGATTTGGAAAAAATGGCGCCGGGCAATCCATTGGTTTACAAAGCGACGGTGGCGATTTTGCCGAAAGTGAAAGTCGGCGATTATCAAAAAATTTCGTTAAAACGCGAATCGGTTTCGGTGAAGGCGGAAGAAGTGGAAAAAATCATCAACGATATCCGCCGATTGCGCGCCAAAGAAAAATTAGTTGAACGCGAATTAAAAACCGGCGATAAAGCGGAAATCAATTTTGATATTTTTTTGGATAAAGTGCCGATTGAGCATGGCCGGCACGAAAAATATCCGATTACCATCGGCGAAGGCCGGTTTATTCCCGGTTTTGAGGAACAATTGGCCGGAATGAAAGCCGGCGAAACCAAAGAATTTGAGTTGAAATTTCCGGTTGAGTATTTTCAAAAAAATTTAGCCGGCCGAAATTGTGAATTTAAAGTCAAATGCAACGCGGTTTATGAAATTGAATTGCCGGAGTTGAATGACGGCTTGGCGCAAGAAATTTCCGGCAACAAATTCCAATCGCTGGCCGAGTTGAAAGAAAATGTCGCCAAAAATCTGGAAGAAGAGGAAAGGGCGAAACAGGAGCAAAAATTGGAAACGGAAATGTTTGACCAACTGCTTAAGATTTCCGAATTTGAAGAAATTCCCGAAACGCTGATTGAAAACGAAGCGCATAAAATGATTCATGAATTGCAGGACAATATTGAACGCCAGGGCCTCAAATTTGAAGATTATTTGAAAAATTTAAAAAAGAGCCATGAGGATTTGGACCAAGAATTTCAACCGCAGGCGGAAAAGCGCGCCAAGACCGCGATTCTGTGCCGCGAGATTTATCAAGAGCAGAAAATGGCGGTGACCGATGATGAAGTATTGAAAGAAATTGAAGAAATTTTAAAAAGCTATCCGGCTAATCCGGAAATCCGCCGGCAATTGGAAACCGAGACCTACAAAGATTATCTGCGGAACGCTATTGGCAATCGTCGAGTGACGGAATATCTGAAAAGTATTATTATTAAAGATTAATTTAAAAAATAATGAAATATTTAGTTACCGGCGGCGCCGGCTTTATCGGTTCCAATTTGGTGGACGAATTAATCAAGCTCGGCCACGAAATTAAAGTTATTGATAATTTTTCAACCGGCAAACGGGAAAACATTAATCCGCAGGCGGTTTTGATTGAAGCCGACATTAGAAATTTAGAGCAGATCAAACCGTATTTTGTCGGCATTGACGGCGTTTTTCATTTGGCGGCTTTGCCTCGGGTTCAGACCTCTATTGAGGACCCGGCTACTTCCAATGATATAAATATCAATGGCACACTGAATGTTTTTATCGCCGCCCGGGAAGCCAAAGTCAAACGCGTCGTTTACAGCGCCTCCTCCTCGGCTTACGGCGACGGTCACGAAATGCCGTTAAAGGAAAATTATTTGCCTCGGCCGATGAGCCCCTACGGTTTGCAAAAATATGTCGGCGAACATTACGCGCGTTTATTTTCCTTGTTGTATGGCGTGGAAACGGTTTCGTTGCGTTATTTTAACGCTTATGGTCCGCGGCTTTCTTTGGTCGGCGGTTATGTGACGGTGATTGCCGTATTTTTGCGCCAAAAGAAAAACGGTGAAAAATTGACCATAACCGGCGACGGCAATCAGACCCGCGATTTTACTTATGTCGGCGATATCGCCAGAGCGAATATTCTGGCGATGCAAAGCAATCGGGTCGGCCGGGGAGAAGTGATAAATATCGGCGCCGGCCAAAATTATTCGGTTAATGAAATCGCGGAAAAAATCGGCGGCGAAGTTGAGCATATTGGGGCCAGGATTGAGCCGCATGACACTTTGGCGGATATTTCAGCGGCGCGGAAGCTTTTGGGCTGGCAGCCGGAAATAAATATTGACCAAGGATTGGCGGCGACGGTTGATTGGTTTAACGCCTTGCCTTAAAAGTTTTTTAAGCGATTAAATGCCGACGGTTTGACACTGCCGGTATTTTTTGTTATCCTGGTTTAAGCACATTAATATAATAAGCAAGGAGAGAATCCAATGATAGAAACAAGTTGTTTTGCAGCTAGTTGCAGAGGCATGACTGGTGGTTTGTTTTATGGCTTGCAGGTTTATTGCCAATGCTTGAAAAATCCCACCAAGGTCGTTAAAGATTTTTTGGCATTAGACGCCGCTGAATTGGCCCATCGTTACTATAACGACGATGATCGCGGTTTTCAGCATTCAATGAAGATTTGGGATCGTTGCGCTGAATTGATTGGTTCGCCGTTCGTTACTTCATTATCGCTCGAGCCGGAAATTAATAAAATGGCGGGATTTTTACTGCTTAACGCTTGCATTTTTCACGACGTCCCCAGTTTTTTTGGTTATCAGCTGGAATGTGAGAATGCCAGCGCTGAACTTGCTTATCATTATGTCATATGGCAAGGCAAGCCGGCGGAAATCGCTAATTTGCTGGAAACCATTATCGTAACGCGTTATAATCCCGTTTCACCGTTGGCGAAAATTTTCCGGCTGGCGCATGAAGAAATGCTAAATTTGTCTCCGACGCAATTGTAGTCCGCTTAACCCTGTTTCAAAAAGAAACAGGGTTTTTTATCCGCCTCCGCCGAAGCCTTTGGCGAAGGCGGGTATTGATGAGGCCACGGCTTTAGCCGTAGGGCGCCATTGCTTTTTTAGCCGATTTTTTTTAAGATGTATTAATCATTCATCACTTTAATTCTATGGTAAAAATCGGCATTATTGGCGGGTCGGGATTGGATGACCCGCAGATTTTAAAGGAGGCGGAAGAAAAGGAGGTTTATAATGAGTTTGGCAAGCCGTCGTCGGTTTTAACTGTCGGCAAAATCGGCGAAGTGCCGGTGGTGATTTTGGCCCGGCATAATAAAAATCATCAAATTATGCCGACCAAAGTTAATTTTTTGGCCAATATTATGGCTTTAAAAAACGAGGGTTGCACTCATATCTTGGCCACGACCGCCGCCGGTTCGTTGCGCGAGGAAATCAAACCGGGCAATTTGGTTTTTCCCGACCAATTCATTGATTTTACCCGCCATCGAGACCTCACTTTTTTTACCGACCAGACGGTGCATACGCCAATGGCCGAACCGTATGACAAAAAAATGCGCGATTTGCTGTGCCGGGTTTGTGATGAATTCGGTTTTGCCTACAACCGCGAAATGACAGTGCTCACTATTGAGGGGCCGAGATTTTCCACTCGGGCGGAAAGCCGAATGTTCCAGTATTGGGGCGCGGATATTATCAATATGTCCACTTGTCCGGAAGTGATTCTGGCGAACGAGTTGGGCCTGCCTTATCAAACCATCGCTATGTCAACCGATTATGATTGCTGGAAAATCGGCGAAGAGCCGGTTTCTTTCCCAATGATTTTACAGCGGATGGAAGAGAACGCCGAAAAAGTTAAAAAATTGTTAATCGCCGTGATTCCCAAAATCGCCGAGGCGGAGGGGAATAATCGGGGCATTAAAGAAAAAATTCGCACCGTTCCCGATTGGCCGAAAAAAGGCGTGATGTTCCGCGACATCACCACTTTATTGAAAGATCCGGTCGGCTTTCAGCTTTGCATTGATGATTTTATCCGGCGGTATGGCGAAAAAGATATTGATGTCGTGGTCGGCATTGATTCGCGCGGATTTATTTTGGGCGGCACTTTGGCTTACAAATTAAACAAGGGTTTTGTGCCGGTAAGAAAAAAAGGCAAATTGCCGGCGGAGACCGAACAAGAAGAATACGCCCTGGAATACGGCACAGATACGATTGAAATCCATAAGGACGCCATTTGCCCGGGCCAGAAAGTTTTGATTATTGACGATTTGATTGCTACCGGCGGGACGGCGATGGCGGCGGCGAAGCTGGTGAAAAAATTGGGCGGTGAAGTGGTGGAATTGGCATTTATTGTTGATTTGCCGGATTTGGGCGGCCGTAATAAATTAACGGCGGCCGGGCTCAAAGTTTACAGCCAGACGGTTTTTGCCGGGGAGTAAATAGTAACAAGTAATAAGTAATAAGGGTTAATTCAAATTTCTAATACTTAATGTCTAAGGGCTTGTGTTAATAATTTTGAATTTTCAATTTACAATTTTCAATGATTCAATTTTCAATTAAATAATCTGAAATTACAAATTGTTTGAAAATTTAAAATTGATAATTAATCATTGATTGAAAATTGAAAATTATAAAATTGAAAATTTTTTAGGTTGGTTAAAAATTTTCCCTTCAGGGAATAATGCGCTATAATTAAACCAAGATCAATAATTTTATTTATGTTTAAAATTGGCGCTCATGTTTCTTCCGCGATTGACGTGTCACTGGCGCCGAAGCGCGCTCAAGAAATCGGTTGCGAATGCTTCCAGTTTTTTTCGCGTCCGCCTCAAGGCGGTCCGGCTAAGCCGATCAGTTCGGTTTTGGCTAAAAGTTTTAAGGCGAATTTGAAAAAATTCGGCCAGGCCGAATGCTATATCCATACGCCGTATTTTATTAATTTGGCGTCGGCGGAAAATCGGATTTTTTACGGTTCTGTCAAGGTTATCCGCGAAGAGTTGGAGCGGGGCAGTTTACTGGGAGCGAAATATGTGATGACGCATCTAGGCAGCGCCAAAGATTTGGGCCGAGTTCAGGGCTTAAAAAAAACAATTGACGGCCTGGCGGAAATTTTGAAAGATTATCAAGGCCGGACGAAATTTTTAATTGAAATGTCGGCCGGCGCCGGCGAAATTATCGGCGACAAGTTTGAAGAAATTAAAAAAATCATCAATTCGCCGAAATTGAAGAAATACGATATCGGCGTTTGTTTTGACACGGCGCACGCTTTTGCTTCGGGCTATGATTTGAGAAATGCCAAGGCGGTGGGCGCGACTTTTAAAAAATTTAGCCAAGTTTTGGGCTTGAAGCGGTTGCGATTGGTTCACGCCAATGATTCAATGGCGGAATTGAATTCCAAAAAAGACCGGCATGAACATATCGGCCGGGGCAAAATCGGTTTGGCCGGATTCAAGGCGATTGTCGCGCTGGCGAAGAAAAATAAAGTCAATTTGATTTTGGAAACACCGCATGATTCTCGGCTGAAAAACGACCTTCAATTATTGAAAACCATTCGCGGCCGAAAGATCTAGGAGATTCATAGTTTTAATTTTCAATTTTACAATTTAACAATTTTCAAACAATTATTTAATTCCAAAATTTGATTGCTTTGCAATCATCCCGCCTTGGCGGGATGCCAGCGAAGCTGGCAATTGTTTTTGACATTGAAAATTCTGAAATTTTAAAATTATGCTTATCGCCATAATTTCCGACACTCACGACAACCTTGCCAATTTGGAAAGGTTTTTTATTTGGGCGAGAAATCATGAAGTGGAAATCATTGTTCATTGCGGGGATATCGCCTCGGCTTCAACCGTGGAATATTTGGCAAAAAATTTTTCGGGCGAAATTAATTTGGTATATGGCAATATGGACGCGAAATATCGCGATGCGATTTACGAGGCGAGCGATGAGCGGGAAAATATTAAATTGCGCGGCGACCTCGGCGAATTGAAAATTGAAACTTCCCGCGGAGCGGTGTCAGTCGGCTTTTGCCATCTGCCGGAAACCGCGAAAGAGCTGGCGGAAGGCGGAAAATACGATTTGGTTTTTTACGGCCACACGCATAAGCCGTGGATTGAAAAAATCGGCCGAACCGATTTGGTTAATCCCGGCACCTTGGCGGGATTGTTTAATAAAGCTACGTTTGCAGTTTATGATACTGACAGTGGCAAGCTGGAGTTGAAGTTGCTCTCTGATTGTTAATCTCTTTCTGGCCGTCTCTCCTCGCAATGACGGATTGGCGGGGATATTAAAAAATTTAAATTTTTTGTATGCAACAAATACTCATTGAAGCCCACCCTAATTCATCGCGGAATGAAGTGGAAAAAATATCAGATTTGGTCTACAAAGTTTATATGATGGCGCCGGCTAAAGAAGGCAAGGCCAACGCCCAATTGATAAAACTGCTGACTGATTATTTTAACATCGCCAAGAGTCGGGTGGAGATAAAAGCCGGTAAAACCGCCAAAACCAAGGTGGTGATAATTTATGGATAAGTTGGGATTAAAAAAGGTTTGCTTCGGGGTGAAAAATTAGCTATAATTCTAACGCTAGGTAGGCGCTTTGCGGTTAGAATCATCAAATTCCGCTAAATTTAGCGGTTTTTTGCTTGCATAATGAGGGTGGGTATTGACAAAAATCGGTCAATATGATAGGATAACCTATTGTTTATTAGAAGATAATATCCACAGCTCTGCAGACACGACAAGCATAGGAATTATTCTGGAGGATTAATCTGGTGCCGTAAGGTACTGGGTTTTTCCCTTCTAATACTTTCTTTGTCTGCAGCGTTTTGGATAGTATCCGATAATCTGCGGGCTCTTAAAAAAAATCAAAATTTGTCACCTTCCATTCAAATTTGAGAAAATTTTTATCTTCGCTCGGGCGAGCTGTTCTGGCTAGGCACGACAAGCATGGGAATTTTTTAAAGCTTTTTTCGGGGTTCGCCTCGGAGAGTAGCTTAGAAAATTTTCTTGCCTGGCCATATTAGCTCGTCCGAGTTTATTTGCCCGCAGGTTAGTGGATAATATACAAAACCCCGACATTGTCGGGGTTTTTAAATTTCTAAATTCGGATTAGCTTTAATTTTTTTCCAATCGCCTGGTTTCGGCTTTTTTTTGGAAAATAAATAATAAGCGGCCGAGCCGATCATGGCCGCGTTATCCGTGCACAGGCCGAAAGGCGGAACAAAAAAATCCAAGCCGGATTTTTTTGCCGCCATTTCCAAATCGTGGCGTAATTTTTTATTCGCGGCCACCCCGCCGGCCAAGAGAATGGTTTTAACTTGTTCTTGCCTGGCCGCCTTAATGGTCTTGGCAATCAGAACATCAACCACCGCTTGCTGGAATTCCGCGCAAATCAAATTGACAGTTTCTTTTTTAATCGGTTGGCGCATTTTTTTAACCGCGTATAAAACCGCGGTTTTCAAACCGGAAAAACTGAAATTAAAATCGGCGGAATTGATCATCGGGCGAGGAAATTTAATGGCTGATTGTTCATCGGTTGCCGTTGCTTGCTCCACTCGCGCTGAAATCACCGGCCCGCCGGGATAGCCCAAGTTCAAAAGTTTCGCCACCTTGTCAAACGCTTCGCCGACCGCGTCGTCAACCGTTTGGCCGATTTTTTTGAATTGCGTGAAGCTTTTTAATAAAACCAATTCCGTGTGCCCGCCGGAAACCACGAGGCACAAAGCCGGAAATTTTATGTTCGGCGTTAAAAAATTGGCGGCAATATGGGCGTACATATGATTGACCGGCAGTAACGGTTTTTGCCAGGCGAAACTCAAGGCCTTGGCGGTTTCCACGCCAACCAACAAAGAAGTGATAAGCCCTGGTCCGGCGGTAACGGCGATTAAATCAATATCTTTCGGCTTGATTTTCGCCTCGGCCAAGCTCTCGCCGATGACCGGCAAGATATTTTCCAAATGGCACCGCGCCGCCACTTCCGGCACCACGCCCCCGTATTTTTTATGAATGTCAATTTGCGAAGAAACGATGTTGGACAAAATTTTAACCCCGCCCCGCTCGGCTTTAATCACCGCAGCTGAGGTTTCATCACACGAAGTTTCGAGAGAGAATATTAACATGAGGTAATTTTTTAATTTAAAGCAATTTAGTAACACCCATTCTCGCCTCGCCGTAGCCCGCAGGGCGAAGGCGGGTCACAAGACGATTCGATGGCTAAAATAATTTGGTTTTTTTTCATAATTTAAATCAAAGAAATCGCTTCGTGCTTACAAGCTGAAACGCAAGCCCCGCATTCAAGGCATTTGGCTTGGTCAATTTCAACTGATTGGCCGCGAGTTAAAGCGCCAACCGAGCAGGCCTCCACACAACCGCTACAAGTACCACAACAACAACTGACGCACTTTCCGTCGCGCCAGCAGCATTTTTCTCGGTCAATTTGAATTGGCATAAAGAATAAATTTATTTTTTAAATCTATCATCGCAATACACCAAGTATAATAAAAAAAGCGCAAAAAAACAAGGCCCGGCCTTGTTGAATTAGTACCGCCACGGAGAATCGGACTCCGGTTACCAGGATGAAAACCTGGTGTCCTAACCACTAGACGATGGCGGCAGAATGTTGTTTGCTTTTTGAAATGTTACTGGTGTCCTAGTCCGGGTTGGCGCTGAATGCTCCCAGGGTCGCATTCATCGGCGTTCGCCTTCGCGCTTTGCGCTCGGCTTACTGCCAACCTGTCTCGTCCGCCCTCGGCGGACTCGACCCACTAGACGATGGCGGCAGAATGTTCGCCAAAATACTAACCGTTATGCACGTTAAAAATTATATCTTAATTTTGGCTAAAAGTCAACCAAAAAATTTGCATTAAAAAGATATTATATTGTATAATATAGTTAATAACAACCCGACATGCCCAAAACAAAAACCGAAAAAAACATCCCGGTTCAGGCCGGCAAGAATGAAGACCTGTTTTTCTCCCGCCCCGAGGCGGAAAATGACTGGTTTTCCGGCGAAGGCCAGCTTTCCTGCGATGTTTTTCAAACCAACGACAGCATTATCGTTAAAGCCACTATGGCCGGCGTCAAACCGGAAAATCTTGATATTGCCGTGAGCAACGACATTTTAACCATCCGCGGTTCGCGGGCAATGGACGAAGAAATTAATGATAGCGATTTTTATTGCCGTGAATGCTATTGGGGCGCTTTCAGCCGTTCCATTGTCCTGCCCCAGGAAGTTGACCAAAAAAAAGTTGAGGCCAGTTTGAAAAACGGCGTCCTGACTGTCAAGTTGCCAAAAAAATATAAAACCACTTCAATCAAAGTAAAACAGCTTGATGACTAACGGCGCCAATGACAATTTATTAATCGGCATAATTGACCGCTTCGAAGCAGAAAAAGCGGTCATTAAAACTGAAAACGGCCAAGAAATCATCTGGCCGATTCAAAAACTGCCCGACGGCGCCACCGAAGGTGGAGCCGTCAAACTGGTTTTAACCACCGATGGCGAAATCGGCGCGGAAAAAGAAAATTTAGCCAAAGCGATGCTGAACGAAATTCTTAAAACCGATGAAAATAAATCTCCTTCTTAAAGCGAGTCAAGACAAATATCAAATGCTCAACCGCCGGTGGCTGATAATTTTTTCCGCCGCCGTTTTTTTAATTTTAATTTTAGCCGCGAGCGGCGTCTTGGCGTTTGAAGTTAAATACGGCGATAAATTTTTGCCCGGTAGCCGAATCGGGGCGATTTCATTAGAAGGCCTCAACCGAAACGAAGCCACGCGGCTGCTCAATCAAATTACCGCCGATATTGAAACGAACGGTCTGAAAATCATTTACCTAAATAACGGCGCGGAAGAAACCAAAATCATGCCGGCGGTCGGCGCGATCAGCGACCCAGATTTGTCGCATGAACTTTTTTCTTTCAATAACGCCGAGACCGTCAATCGCGCTTTCGCCCTCGGCCATAACGGCAATTTTTGGCAAAATCTAGCGACGCAGGCCAAAATTATTTTTAAAAATAAAAATTTTCCGGCAGTTTTCAATTTGAACGAAGAATTGCTGAAAAAAAATCTGGTGGAGCAATTCGGCCAAACCGAACAGCCGGCCAAAAATGCCCGCCCGCAAATCACCCAGGAAAACGACCGCTACCAAATTGAAATTTTACCCGAAGAAAACGGCGCCGTGATTGATTATCAAAAAATCGTCAACGACGTTAAAAATAATCTAACCGGCCTAAACAACTTGCCGGTAAAACTCCAGCGAAAAATTGAATCGGCGGAAATTAAAATCGCCGACATTATAAACGGCAAGGAATTAATTCAAAATGTTTTGGCCATGCCTACCGCCCCAACCTTTGCTTATCAGGACATAAAATGGTTGCTGCCGAAAAAAAATATCGCTGAAATGCTAATATTCAAAAAAACTGAAGCCGAAGTCGGGGTCGGCTTGGCTGATGAACAATTGGAAAAATGGCTGGGAGATAAGGCCGGCGCCATCATCAATGTTCCGCCGAAAGACGCGGTGATTGAATTCAGCGAAGGCAAAATCGTCAAATTCATCCCCCACCAAGACGGACGGGAAATTGACTACGCGCAAACCAACCGTGACGCCGATGCGATGCTGTTGGCAACGGACAAAACAAATATTGAAATTAAAATAAGAATTACGCGACCAAATATCGTCACCGAAAAAATCAACGATATTGGCATTAAAGAAATAATCGGCACCGGCCATTCCAATTTTTCCGGCAGTCCGGCGAACCGCCGGCATAACATTAAAAACGGCGCTTCAAAACTGCAAGGTATTTTAATCAAACCGAATGAAGAATTTTCTTTAATCAACGCTCTTGGCCCGGTGGACGGCGCCACCGGCTATCTGCCGGAACTGGTGATTAAAGAAAATAAAACCATGCCGGAATTCGGCGGCGGGTTATGCCAAATCGGCACGACGGTTTTTCGCGCGGCCATGGCTTCCGCTTTGCCGATTACCGAACGGCGCAATCATTCTTATAATGTAAGCTATTATTTGGAAGACGGCGTGCCCGGCACCGATGCGACAATTTACATTCCTCACCCGGATGTCCGCTTCATTAATGACACCGGCAATTACATTTTGATTCAAACCAGAGTTGTCGGCAATGATTTGTTTTTTGATTTTTGGGGGACCAGCGACGGCCGAACCATGTCCCGGACCAAACCGAAAATCTGGGGCTGGACTTCGCCGCCACCGACTAAATATATTGAATCAACCGACATTCCCGTCGGCACCACCAAATGCACGGAAAAATCGCATCAAGGCGTAAACGCGTCTTTTGATTATATTGTCGTTTATCCGAACGGTGAAATCAAAAAAACCGTTTTTTCTTCCTACTATAAACCCTGGCAAGCGGTATGCTTGGTCGGCGTGGAAAAATTATCCGAGACCGCCACTTCTACGGCGGAAATCGTTAATCCGGACGCGGGAAATTAATATTGCCTATGATTTCCAAAAGCGAAAAACAAACCCGCGAGATCGCGGAAAAATTGACCGCCAAATTGAAAGGTGGCGAGGTTTTGGCTTTGATCGGCGATTTGGGTAGCGGCAAAACGGTTTTTGCCAAAGGCCTGGCTAAGGCGTTGGGCGTCAAACAAATTGTCACCAGTCCGACTTTCGTGCTGATGAAAGTGTATGTTATAAATTTAAAATTTAAAACTCAAAACTCAAAAATAAATACCTTGGCGCACATTGATGCTTATCGGCTTAACAGCGGAGACGATTTGGCTGCGATCGGCGCGTTGGAATATTTTAAAGATAAAAATTGCGTTACCTTGATTGAATGGGCGGACCGGGTGAAAGACATTTTGCCAAAAACCGCGATTATGATAAAATTCAAAGTGAAAAAAGATAATCAAAGAGAAATAACGATTAAAAAATAAAATCTCCCCGTGTTGCGGGGAGATTTTTTGAGATTAATATTATTCCGCGACGCGGAAAATTTCTTCCACCGAAGTAATGCCGTCCAGCGCCTTGAGCAGGCCGTCCTGCGCCATGGTAATCACGCCTTTTTTGGCGGCGATTTCCCGGATTTCATATTCGGAAGTATTGCCGGTCAAAATAATTTTTTGCAATTCGGCGTCAATGGCGATAATTTCATAAATGCCGATCCGACCTTTGTAGCCGAGCCCCTGACACGCTTCGCAGCCGGCGCCTCGGTAAAATTTCAAATTATTCAAATCAATTTGATAGCCGGAATTGGCCGGCAGTTTGCCCAGCAATTCGTTAACGCGAGTTAATAATTTTTCATCCAAATTATCTTCGGCCTTGCATTGAGCGCAAATGCGCCTTACCAACCGCTGGCCGATGGTCACGTTCAAAGCCGGCGCGAGTAAAAACGGCTTGGCGCCTAAAGACAAGAATCGCGGAATGGCGCCGAACGCGTCGTTGGTGTGGATGGTGGAAAGCACCAGGTGGCCGGTGAGGGCAGCTTGGATGGCGATTTCCGCGGTTTCCAAATCGCGGATTTCGCCGACCATCACCACGTCCGGGTCTTGTCGGACGATTGAGCGCAAGCCCTTGGCAAAAGTGTAATCCTGATTAACCTGGCTCTGGTTGACGCCTTTCATTTCGTATTCAATCGGGTCTTCAATCGTGATAATTTTCGTTGCCGGCTTGTTTAATTTTTTCAGCGCGGCGTAGAGCGTGGTGGTTTTGCCGGAGCCGGTCGGGCCGGTGGTGATAATCATGCCGTTCGGCCGTTGGATTTCGCGTTCCAAAATTTCAAACGCTCTGCCTCGCAAACCCAAATCTTCAAAAGATAATTGGGACGCTGAAGACATCAGCAGGCGCATGACGATGCTTTCGCCGAAGGCGGTGGGCAAAGCGGAAACGCGGACATCAATCCGATCGTGGGCGAGATAAATGGAAAATCGGCCGTCTTGCGGCTGGTCCGTAACATTGATTTTCAGTTTTGCCAGTTGTTTGATGCGCGAAGCCACTTTCGGCCAGGCGTCTTTTTTAATTTCCGCGACGTCATTTAAAACGCCGTCAATGCGATAGCGCGTTTTTATCCCCGTTTCTTCGGCTTCAATGTGAATGTCGGAAGCGCGCGATTTGATGGCGCCTGCGATCAGCAATGTGACCAATTCGGTGAGGGACGCCCGTTGAATTTTTTCATTCAAATCGCGGAAAGTTTTGATTTCATTTTCAAACCGCTGGATTTCCGTTTCGGCGATTTCAATGCCGGCGATGAATTTTCTTGGTTTGGGCAAGGTGTCGTATAATTTCAGCGCGGTGTCAAAACTGTGCTGGGAAATAAGATAAGTGGAGATATTGGCATGGTGTTCTGATGCCAATTTTTTTTCCGCCTGTTTAACCGCTTCGTTATAATCAATTGCGCCGAGGCGGATTTCTTGGCCGTTATACAGAAAACAGATAATTTTCAGATCAATGGCTTTTTCGCGTTCAACCAAAGATAGGGCATCGGGTGAAATGCTGAAGCCGACCAAATCAATGTAGGGCAAACCGAAACTTGCCGCGTTTCTTTCAGTTTCTGTTTCTTTTTCTTTGATGGTGATTTCTTTGATTTTCTCCTGAAGCTCGTTTTCCGGCGATTCGTCTTGATTCGGCGTCTGGCCGGGCAATAGATCTTCCAGTGAAGGGCCGATGGCGGACATAATTTTGCGAGTTAAATGAGTTAGCTAATAGTAATTATAATTTTTTTTGGGAAAAAACGCAACGTTTTTGTTTTCGTCATTGCAAGAATCCTCACAGTACGTCATCCCAGCGAAAGCTGGGATCCAGGGTGCTAGCAATTAACTTGGCAGAATAATATCTGAAAGCATAACATTATACGTCTATATTTAACCTATCAGAGAGAAATAATGTTTTTTAGTGATAAATTGATAATAGAAATTAACTTTTGCAAATCCTGGATCCCAGCTTTCGCTGGGATGACGTGAGAAGAAGACCGATTGATGAATCTGGACTACGAAGTATGAATTTTTCAATGCTCGCATTACGGATTGTTTATTTATTTGAAAATTAAAAATTGAAAATTGATTGAAAATTGTAAAATTGAAAATTAAATTACGGTTTTACGAAAAAAGCCCCGATATTGCTCGGGGCTTGAGAATAGATATTTGATGTTATTTTTTCCCGAAATATCCCCGTATCGCTTCCGCGCCGCGGACGATTTTACTGACGCCATCGCCACCGGTCAATTTTTCAAACAAAATCGTCCAAGCGGTCCATTGGAAAGCGGAAGTAAAGGCGACAATCAGCAAGATTTCGGCCAAAACCAATAGCAAGCTTAAAATGGCGACACTGCTGGCGAAGAACATTGGCGCTTGCGGCAGATAAAAAAGCATTACCAGCGGAATCGCTATCAGCAAGGAAGCAAAGAATAAAGCCAGGACCACGGAAGCCAGATAAACCGCGAAAAGAATGAAGGCCGTTTCCAAAGAAATCAGCCAATTTTTTTTGAATAATTCCCAAGCGGAATCAAGCGCTGTTGCCAGTTTTTGTTTTTTTAATAAAATATAATAAATCTGGTAACGCGCGACGAAAGAAATCATGAAAACAATGGCGAGAAAAATAATGAAAGCGCAACAGTAAGCGACGAGGCCGTATGATTTAGCGGTTAAAATTAAAACCAGCCAGCCAAGGATAATAAAGATAATGGAGAAAATGATTTTGGCTCCGGCATTGACTAAAAGTACCGGCCAAAAATTTTTTACCGCGAAATTAATGCCTTCGTTAACGGTCGCGCCCTTGCCTTTGGCTGCCGAGGAGCAGTTTTTAATCAAGCCGATTTGCGAAATAATCGCCAGCCAGAGAATAAACAAGCTGATGGCCAGGCCGATAACCAAAATTAAAATTGTTAGGGAAAAATTTCCCGGCTGTTTGGCAATGGTGGAGAAAAAATTATGCCATAAATCTTGGCCGGTAACCAAGCCGTTTTCTAAGCCGAGTTTAAAGCTGTTAATCATGCCGGCGATAATGCCGTCGCGCGGATTAACCATGGCGCGCGTCAGAATTTCATATTCCCCGCCGGCGCCCAGAATCGCGGCAAACAAGCCGAAGAACCAGAGGTTTTTGAATTTAAAAACAGTTTGCCAGGCCCTTTTAATTACCGGGCGGTAAAGAGCGTTGTCCTCCATATTTTTGAGTGGTTATTTTTAATGTCTTTATTATAGCATAAAAACATGGAAACAAAAAAAGGCGGGGATAAACCCCGCCCCAGTAAATCTATTATTGCGCAAACAACGCCTCAAACTCCTCCGTCTCAATCGTTTCCTTTTCCATCAATTCCGCGACGATTTTTTCCAGATATTCTTTTTTGTCTTTGATGACTTTTTGCGCGGTCTCGGCGGCCTCGTCAATCAAACGCCTGATTTCTTTGTCAATTTCCTCGGCGCTTTTTTCCGAATAATCTTTTTGCTCATGAAGTTCCTTGCCCAGGAAAATCAATTCCTCTTTTTGGCCGAAGGTGCGCAAGCCCATTTTATCGCTCATGCCGTATTCGGTAATCAGCCGTTTGGCCAAATCGGTCGCCTGGCGCAAATCGCTTTGCGCGCCGGTGGTGACTTCATTGAAAATAATTTCCTCGGCGATCCGGCCGCCTAAAAGCACGGCCAGCTCGGCCAGGAATTCGCTGCGACTGTGAAGTTTTTTATCTTCATTGGGCAATTTTAAAGTAAAGCCGGCGGCGGAACCGCGCGCGATAATGGAAACTTTTCTGACCGGGTCGGAATGCGGGAGTTCATGGGCGATCAAAGCGTGGCCGGCTTCATGGTAGGCGGTGATTTTCTTTTCCGCCACGCTCAAAATATGGCTCTTTCGTTCCGGCCCCAAAAGCACCTTATCAATGCTGTTTAAAACATCGCCCATTCCAACTTCTTTCTTATTTTGCAACGCGGCCAAGATCGCGGCCTCGTTTAAAAGGTTGGCCAAGTCGGCGCCGGAAAATCCGGGCGTTCTTTCGGCGATCGCCCGCAAATTAACATCTGTCGCCAAAGGTTTTTTCTGGGAATGGACAGTTAAAATTTGTTCGCGGTCGTTGATATCCGGCAAGTCCAACATGACTCGGCGGTCAAAACGGCCCGGCCGGAGCAAAGCGGCGTCCAAAACATCAGGCCGGTTGGTGGCCGCCATAATAATCACATTAGTGTTCGGTTCAAAGCCGTCCATCTCCACCAAAATTTGATTTAAAGTTTGTTCGCGCTCATCGTGCGACCCGCCCAAGCCGGAGCCCCTTTGCCGGCCGACGGCGTCAAGCTCGTCAACGAAAATAATGCACGGCGAATGTTTTTTGGCTCGGCGGAAAAGGTCGCGAACGCGGGAAGCGCCGACGCCGACGAACATTTCCACAAATTCCGAGCCGGAGATGCTGAAAAACGGCACATTCGCCTCGCCCGCCACGGCTTTTGCCAGCAAAGTTTTGCCGGTGCCCGGCTGGCCGACTAAGAGCACGCCTTTGGGAATGGTTGCGCCCAAGGCCAGAAATTTTTTCGGATTTTTTAAAAATTCCACCACTTCCACCAATTCCTGTTTGGCCTCTTTCACGCCCGCCACATCCTTAAAGGTGGTTTTGATTTTTTGATTGTGGTTGAATTCCTTGGCTTGGCTTTGGCCGAAACTCATGGCTTTGTTATTGGCGGTTTGAGCTTGGCGCATCATAAACCAAAAAAAGCCGAGGATAAACACAAAAGGAATAATAAATGGCAATAAGTTCGTCAGCCAGAATTTCCAGCCCTCTTCGTCTTTGATTTCAATGGCAACCTTTTTTATTTTATCCGGGTTAATGTTATAATTTTTTAACAAATTGCCTAAACTGTCCGAGGCCTCTTTTTGCACAATTTCCCGCCGGCCGTCTAATAGAACGATTTCCGCTTTGTTTTCTCTGACCGTAATGGCTTTAATCTGCTCGCTTTCAATTTGGGAAATTAAAGTCGTTAGGTCGATTTCCGTCGGTTTCGCCAATGGCGTTTCGTAAGCGCTGAATAAAGCCGCCACCGCCACGAAAATCAAAAAAGCGATAATAATATTCTTGCTTAAACTTCTCATTGGATTTTAGTTATAATTAAGTTATACTTTAAATATAGCATATTCCAGTATACAATATTATAACCTTTTTTGTCAATGAAAGCCAATTTGCAAAAATTTTTTGACCAATTGTGGAACGCGACGCTGCTCCGAATCGTGCCATATTGGTTCAAGCCGAATTTTTTCACCTATTTAAGGTTTGCTTTGACGCCGGTGGTTTTGTATTTTTTGTGGCGCCAGGATTTTCTGACGGCTTTCATTATTTTCATCCTCGCGGCGCTTTGCGACAGCATTGACGGTTCGCTGGCGCGGGTGAGGAATCAAATCACTTTTTCCGGCTCTTCGCTGGACCCGATTGCCGACCGGCTTTTGGTGGCGCTGTCCGCTTTGGCGCTGGCTTATTTTTATCCCTACGCCTTTTTGCTGTTGATTGTCATTGCTTTGGACCTGGTCGCTTTACTGGTCGCGTTTTTGGTTTTGGCGTTCAAGCCGAAAAAAGAATTGGTGACGGCGAATTTCTGGGGCAAGGCAAAAATGGTAATGGAGGTGGCCGGCGTGGTGTTGGTTTTTTTATATTTTATTTTCAATACCGTCTGGCTGTTTGACTTGTCGGCCTCGGTTTTGACCGTGGCGATTATTTTGCAAGTCAACGCCGGAGTGTTTTATGGAGTGAGAGTGCTAAGGCGCTAAAATATTTAGTTTCATAACGCGTAATGTGTAATGCGTAACCTGTAATTCAATTTTTAATGCTCGCGTTTTGGTTTGTTTTTTAAACAAAAAAGGGCGGGGTCAAGCCCCGCCCCTACAATTATCCAATATTATTCAGCCGTTTCGGTTTCAACCGCTTCCCGCGCTTCCTCTATTTTCGCCTCTTCTTTCTCGGCTTTAACTTCAGCTTCGGTTTCAATTTTCGCTTCCGCTTTTTTCTCGGCCTTCTCGGCTTTCTTTTCCGCCTTGGCTTCGGCCTTGGTCTCCTCATCTTTCTTTTCCTCCGGCTTTTCCGCCGGTTTTTCTTTCGGCTTGACCAAGCTTAAGCCCAAGCGATGATTTTTGGGGTCCAAGGAAAGCACGTAAAAATCTTTTTCCTCGCCGATTTTGGCGAACTCGTTGATATCGGCCATCGGTTTATCGCTTAAGGCGGAAATGTG
>CAZLRS010000003.1:0-19446 GCA_964562085.1 uncultured Gammaproteobacteria bacterium
CGATATCAACGATCGGATAATGAGGGTCGATTAAGCGCCAGTTTGACGCTATTTTTTCCGGATTTTTTTGATCGGCGCGCAGATTGTAATAAACCTGCAAGCCGGCAAACTCCGGACGGCCGATATCCCTGAGGTCAATATTGCCGCAATGGATGACGTGCTTAACGCCGCGAGCGTAAAATTCCTTGACCAGTTCGTTCCAGCACTCGGCATTGACATCGGAAATATCAAAGCTGTCGGAGATAATGCCGATAGAAATCGGGAGCTTGACATTCGGTGTTTTAAGCAGGCGGCAAAATACGATCTGATCGGTTTCAATATCAATCACGGCATATTCATAATTGCCTTCCAGCGAATCTTCTACCGCGCCGGGATTAACAAAGTTAATCAGATGTCCCTGCTTAAAAATTTGATGGTGGGTGTGACCGGAAAAAATCCAACGCACGCCGTCAAAATTAAGCCTGATATTCTGCATGCTCTGAATTAATGCCTCTTCAGAATTACGCAAAAATTCAAAAGATCTTTTGTGCCCGACGTAAACTCGAGGCAGAAGCAAATCGGTTTTTAAGAATTCTCGCAAATCAACAATTCGATGGTCGGGCCTGGTAAAATACCAACCCGGCGGCGGTTCTTGAAATTCCGACTTAGCCAGCTGATCCTCGGTCAGGGCGCAGATCACCGGCAAACCCCCGAATAATTCCGGCTTCAAGTGGGTTGCTTCAATGTCGCCACAGTGGATAATAGCCGCAACATTGCGCTGGACAAAATCTTGAATAATATGTTCCAACGCATTTCCACGATCACGATGAGTGTCGCTTAAGACGCCTAAAATCATTGGTTTGTCCTCCTTAATTGTGAAAGTGCTTATCCCGTAGTTTACCCCTCTTGCCGAATCGTGTCAATTCATTAAAATGAGATAAATTGGTATAATTGATTTATGGCCAAAAGCAAACAAAAATTATTAATCATTGACGGCAATGCCCTGGTGCATCGCGCCTTCCACGCCCTGCCGCCGTCTTTAACCGACCAGACCGGCCGGATGACCAATGCGGTCTACGGCTTTACCATGATTTTCATCAAGGCGTTGAAAGATTTAAAGCCGGATTATATCGCGGCCACTTTTGATTTGAAAGCCAAAACCTTCCGCCATGAAGCGTTCACGGAATACAAGGCGACTCGCGTCAAGCAGCCGGATGAACTTTACGAACAAATTCCACTAGTGAAAGAAGTGCTTACCGCTTTTAATGTCCCGATTTTTGAAAAATCCGGCTATGAAGCCGATGATTTAATCGGCACCATCGCCCATCTGAAATCCGTGGACCGGCCGGACATTGAAACGATTATTATGACCGGCGACCAAGACACTTTGCAATTAGTTGACGATAACACCAAAGTACTCTCGCCTCACAAAGGCATGTCGGAAACCATACTCTATGACGAACAGGCGGTGAAAGAAAAATTTGACGGCCTGGCGCCGAAACAACTGATTGATTACAAGGCGCTGGCCGGCGACGCGTCCGACAATATCCCCGGCGTGAAAGGCATCGGCCCGAAAGGCGCCATCGGCTTGCTGAATGAATTTAGGACCTTGGAAAATATTTATAAAAATTTGGATGACAAAAAAATCAAAGACCGCGCCCGCGAATTATTGCAAACCTGCCGAGACGACGCGCTGATGTCGCAAAAATTGGCGCGGATTATTTTGGACGCGCCGATTGAATTCAAATTAAATGATTGCCGAGCCGGCGGTTTTGATAAAAACGCGATCGCCGAATTATTCCAAAAATTAAACTTCAAACGATTATTGTCGCAATTAATGGGTTTAGACGGCAAGCTGGCGGAACACGGCCGGCAAACCGGCTTATTTGATAATTCAGCCGCTAAAGCCGAGCCCATGAAACAAAAAACTGCCGGCCGGCAAGATTACCGTTTGATTAATAATGAAAAAGGAGCGAAAAAATTCCTCGCTGAATTAAAAAAACAAAAAGAATTCTGCCTGGACACCGAAACCACCGGCCTGGACCCTTTCCGCGCCGAACTCCTGGGCATCAGTTTTTGCTGGCAAGCCGGCGAAGCGAGCTACTTGCCAACCGCGGCGCTAAAAATAATTCAGACCGATTTGCAAAAGATTTTTTGCGACCAAAAAATTAAAAAAATCGGCCACAACCTGAAATACGATTGGGAAATTTTAAAGCAATCCGGCCTGCCGGTTGACGGCGTTTATTTTGATACCATGGTGGCGTCTTATATTTTAAATCCCGGCCATCGCCAGCACGGCTTGGACACTCTGGCGTTCATTGAATTGGGCTATCAAATGCAAAGCATTGAAGAATTGATCGGCGCCGGCAAAGAGAAAATTTCCATGGCGGCAGTGCCGGTGGAAAAAATTTCCTGGTATTCTTGCGAGGACGCGGACATCTCTTTCCGGCTTTATCAAAAACTGGCCAAAGAATTGGAAAAGGAAGGGATGTTCGGTTTGTTTGAAAAACTGGATATGCCGTTGGTGGCGGTCTTGGGACAGATGGAAACGAATGGCGTCAAAATCAATCCCAAGCCCTTGGAAAAATTATCCCGCGAGTTCACAAAAAAAATCGCGTCACTGGAACAAAAAATTTACCGCTTGGCGGGCCAAAAATTCAATGTCGCCTCGCCGCTCCAACTGAAAGAAATTTTGTTTGAAAAAATGAAAATTTCCAAGACCGGCTTAGGCAAAACCAAAACCGGCATTTCCACCGCCGCCGGAGAATTGGAAAAATTACGCGGCCAGCATAAAATCATTGACTTAATTTTGGAATTCCGAGAATTGTCAAAATTAAAAAATACCTATTTGGACGCGTTGCCGGAATTAATCAACCCGAATGACGGCCGGGTGCACGCCAGTTTCAACCAGACCATCACCGCGACGGGCCGATTATCTTCGTCCGAGCCGAATCTGCAAAATATTCCCATCCGCACCGTAACCGGCCGGCAAATCCGCGAAGCGTTCGTGGCGGAAAAAGGATTTAAAATCATCAAGGCCGATTATTCCCAAATTGAATTGCGGATTATCGCTTCGCTGGCTAATGATGAAAAAATGCTGGCCGCGTTCCAGAATAAAATTGACATTCACACCCAGACCGCGGCGGCGATCAACGGCATTAAAGTCGGCGAAGTAACGCCGATTTTGCGCCGCCAAGCCAAGGAAGTGAATTTCGGCGTTCTTTACGGCATGGGCGCCTGGGGTTTGGCCCAACGAACAGGCATCGCCAACCAGCAAGCGCAAGAATTCATTGATAAATATTTTACCGCTTACAAAAAAGTTAAAAAATATATTTTGGAAACCGTGGAAATCGCGCGCGAGCGCGGCTACGTGGAAACATTTTACGGCCGGCGGCGCTATCTGCCCGAAATCAATTCCGGCGTCCAGCCGGTGCGCTCGGCCGCCGAACGCATGGCCGTCAATATGCCAATTCAGGGCACGGCCGCGGATTTAATCAAGCTGGCCATGATTGAAATCCATCTCGGTTTGCCAAAAATCTCGCCTCGGTCTAAAATGGTTTTGCAAGTCCACGACGAATTGGTCTTTGAAACGCCCGAAGCGGACGCGCCCAAAGTGGCAAAGTTCATCCGCGAAGCCATGAATGGCGCCTATAAACTCCGCGCGCCGATTGAAACGGAAATTGAAGTAGGCGATAATTGGGGGGAGACGGAACGTGTTTAAAAAATAGTACTACTATGATTTTCTTTATTTACGGCACCGACCATTACCGTTGCCAGCAAAAATCCCAGGAATTGAAAAATCAGTTTATTGAGAAACGCGACAAAACCGGATTGAATGTGGTGCAACTGGACGGGGAACGGCTGCATTTTGAAAAATTCCAACAGGAGGCGCTCACCACGCCTTTTTTAAGCGAGAAAAAAATGCTCGTGGTGAAAAACGCGGTTCAAAATAAAAAGCTGGCCGGCGAGATTCATGATTTTCTAAAAGACCGCAGTGAAAAATTGATAACGCGATTTTGTTTTTGGAATTAGTTGACGCCAGCCAGCGCTGGGGCATAAGCGGGTCGCTTTTTAATTATTTAAAAAAACAGCCCTACGCTTGGGAAATGAATTTATTGAACGGCTGGCAGTTGGCGGAATGGCTGAAAAAATATCTGGCCGAGAAAAACATAAAAATTGAAGCCGGCGCCCTGAAAGAATTACTAATACTCACGGACAATGATTTGAATAATCTGGTTTTGGAGCTGGGCAAGCTAATCGCCTATGGCGACGGCCAGACCATTGCTTTAACAGCGGTACGCGAATTAATTAAGGCCAAATTTAATGATGATATTTTCGCCTTAGTGGACGCCTTGGGGCAAAAAAATCAAAAGTTGGCGGTAAAATTAATCAGCCGGCAACTTAAATCCGGCGACCATGAATTGGCGATCTTGAATATGGTCGTCCGGCAATTTAAAATTATGTTGCGGGTCAATTCGGCGCTGGAAAACATTGAAGGCCGGCCGAATGCCGCCCAAATCGCCGAGACCCTGAATCTCCATCCGTTCGTGGTTCAAAAAATCATGGCGCAAGCGCAAAATTTCACTCCCGAAAAATTAGTCGCGATTTATCGCGAGCTGATTGAGCTGGAAGGCAAATTTAAAAACGGCGCCAAAAATCCGGAACTGCTGTTTGACCTCTTCGCGGTGAAGAATTGTTAAATTAAATAAAAAAGACGCAATAATGTCGCGTCTTTTTTATTTAGCAACTTTTATTTACCTAACAAATTGAATTTTTTCATTAACCGCGACTTTTTCCGCGCGCCGGTGTTCTTTTTGATAATCTTTTTCTGCACGGCTCGATCAATGCTCTTGACCGCGGATTTAATTTTTTCCGCCAGCCCTTCATTTTTTTTACCATCAATCAGCTGAATGGAATCCTTCATCAAATCCTTGATGTTTTGCTTCACTTTGAAATTTCGCAGCGCGCTTTTCTTAGATTGCTTTAAGGCCTTGACGGCGGCTTTTTTAATCGGCATAATTTTGTTTGAATATTTATTAAAACAATTTAAAGATAGCACGGGATTAAAATTTTGACAAGAGGCCATTAATTCGCTTAAAATGAAGCCAGCCATGATTAATAACTTTAAATAAATATGTTTAAGGAAAATCGGGAGGAAATTGAGCAAAATCATGAACCGGAAACGATTATCGGTCCATCCGTTAAAATTGAGGGGGATTTTATCACGGAAGGCAATATTGTCGTTGAGGGCGTGGTGGCCGGAAGTTTAAAGACATCAAAAAATTTGCGCGTCGGTACAAAATCAAAAATCTTTGCTAACGTCAACGCCGACAATGCTTTAATCGCCGGCGAAATTCAGGGGAACATTAAAATTAATGGCAAGCTGGAATTGACCGCCACCGCCAAGATTTTCGGCGATATTAGGGCGGAAATTTTAATCATCGCGGCGGGAGCTAGCGTGAACGGCAAGTGCCAGGCCGGCGATGGCCGGAGTAAATCCGCCAAACCGAATTTTTCCCGGCAAGAAAAAATTGAGTTGGAATCGGCGACAGCGCCCGAAGAAGAAACCGCGGCCGGAACTAAAAAAAAATAATTTATCCCCGCACCTTTCTATAAATTCCATCCGATAGGATTTGATGCCTGGCAGAAAGGCGCGGGAATGCCCTGACTATTGTCATACTTTCATATGTACTATTATTTATACGATTCATTTCTGGCCGACAAAAAATATGCTCATGTCCTGGCCAGGATTGAAACCCGATTGACGGATTTAGGCATTAACGGCAAAATCAACCGCTTATCATTTTTAAAAAATATCCAGCAAGTTTTAATTGAGGAGGTAAAACGCGGCGTCAAAACCGTCGTGATTGTCGGCAACGACAAGACCCTGGCGCAAACCATCAACCTGGTCGTTGATATTAACGCGGTAATCGGCTTTATTCCGGTGGAAACGCCGAGCAATATCGCCAAACTGCTGGGCATTCCGGCCGGCGAAGAGGCCTGCGATATTTTATCCGCCCGCATCGTGGAAAAAATTGATTTAGGCCAGGTGAATAATTACTATTTTTTCTCCTCGCTGGAAATGGGCGGAGGGGAATTCTGCCTGCAATGCGATAATAATTATTTTATTAATTTTGAAGGCAATGACAATCGCATTAATTTCAGCAACTTAAATTTTTACCGGCAATATATCGCCCGGCCGAACGACGGCAAGATGGATATTTTTATTGAAACCCGGAAGAAAAAAATGTTCAAAAACGAGAATTACTTCAGCCACTTGCTCGGCCAAACTATAAAAATCAGCAGTAAAAAACCGCTGCCAATATTGTTGCTTGATGAAAAAAGAATTATTAAAACCCCAGCCATTATTGAAACGGCGACAAAAAAAATCCGAATGGTAGTCGGCAAAGACCGGCAATATTAAAACCCCCCGCGGCGCGGGGGGTTTTAGCTGATAAAATTAATTTTAATTAAACCGACATCGGCTCTTCGGCAACGCTGCCGGCGCCAGCCAGCGCATCTTCCACGATCAGCGCCTGTCCGGTAATTTCAATTACTTGATTTTTATTGATAATTAAATCCGGCGTTAAAATTTTTTTAATAATTTGCGAACTGGAAATGACATAGCGGACAATTTCGCCGGTTTCCGCGCTCACCTCAAAATCCTTTACCCGGCCCAAAACAATTCCGGACTGAGTTCGCGCCGTCAAACCGATGAGTTGTTTGCCAAAAATAATCATAATTAAACCGATTGAGTTTTTTTTCTAAAAACCACTATTTGCTGAAGCGCGGATAAAACCGTTACCACCAGCCAATAAAAAACCAGACCGCCAGGCAAACTAACGCCGATAAAAATGGTCATGATCGGCATCATATAAACCATTTGTTTGTTCATCGTTGCCATCATGCTTTCATCCTGGCTGCCGGGGGTATTAATTGCCGGCTTTTTAGTCACCATCATTTTCGCCTGCCAAAATTGCGCCAAACCGGCGAGCACCGCCAAAACAATCTGGGGCTTGGCAAAATCCAAAAAGCCAAAAGCGATATTATTTAAACGCCCCGGACTGGCGATAAACGGATATAAATTCCCCAACGCGCCGTCAGACAGGCCGGTACGAAAAACTTGATACACAGCGATTAAAAATGGGAATTGAATTAAAAGCGGCAAACAAGAAGACATCGGATTGACTTTCTCCGCCTTATATAGTTTCATCAGTTCCGCCGCCAAAATTTCTTTTTGGTCTTTATGCTGTTTTTTCAGCGCCTCCACTTTCGGCTGGAGGGCCTGCAAGGCCTTTTGCGATTTAATGGATTGAGCGGAAAGCGGATATAAAATCAATTTAATAAAAACCGTGATTAAAATAATCGCGATGCCCAGGTCGTGGCCGGGAATGACATTATAAAAAAACACCAGCAGATTGAGCAGGGGCTGATAAAAAATGAGGTGGAATAAATAACCCATGGAAATTAGTTGCTAAGTTTATAAGTTTGTAAGTTGATAAATTTACTAAGTTTCTATTTTAACGGGTCATGGCCGCCATGATTAAACGGATTGCAGCGCAAGATGCGCCCCAGGCCCAGCAAACCGCCTTTGATGACGCCGTATTTTTCCACCGCCTGATAAGCATATTCGGAACAAGTGGGCTGAAACCGGCAATAACCGTTGGGAAACAGCCGGCTGAACCAGCCATGGTCAAAAGAAAGGGTTTTTTGATAAATTCTGATTGCTTTCAAAACCGCTAAGCGGAGAAAATAAGCCGGGACCTTAAACATTTTTCAAAATTTTTAAATTTTTAAGCTCGGCCAGCAAGCCCTTTTCCAGAATTTCATATTTTTGCTCCAAGGCCGAGGACATGATATTAATAATCACATCATAATTGCCATTTAGCCGGGCTAAATTCAAACGGATGATTTCCCGAGTTTGGCGCTTCACCCGATTCCGAGCGGTGGCTTTTTTGGAAACCTTGCCCGAGGCGACAACGGCGAAACGGCTGTGCGCCAAGCCGTTGGCTTTAACTCGCAAGCGAAAAAAATTGCCAAAGCTTTTCCCGCCCTGGTTAAAAATTTTCTTAAAATCGCTTTGCTTTGTCAGGCGATTGGCTTTAACTAACATAAAAGCATTTTAACACTGGGTTAAGCGCTTTCGGCCTTTGGCTCTCCTTCTTTTTAAAACTTGGCGTCCGTTTTTAGTTTGCATTCTTTGGCGAAAGCCGTGCGTCTTTACTCTTTTCCCCTTTTTTGGTTGATAAGTCCTTTTGGTGGCCATAAGATTTTTGAAATTTAGAATTTTTAAGATATTATTATGCTACCATTTTTTTTATTTCCAGTCAATTTGCCGAGAGACGGGTGATTAAAAAATAATTATACACCTTTCTTCAACAGCTTATGAACATTTTTGATTTTTTTACGGCTTGTGGTAAAATATACAACGAGCTATTATTTATCTATCCCAATTGTTAACTAAAAATTCCCATGACCCCTCAGCAACTTTGGCAAGCCGCTTTAGGCGAATTAGAGCTTCTTCTCTCCAAGGCCAATTTTACCACTTGGTTTAAGCACACGGCCGTGTCTTCTTTTGAAAATGGCCGGGTAACAATTTCCATTCCTAATAATTTCACCAAGACCTGGCTGGAGAAAAAATACCACCAAACGATTTTAAAGGCGCTGAAAAGCGTAACCGACAATGAAGCGAGGGAAGTGATTTACAAAATTGAACCGCTGGCCGGCCACAACCAGCCGACGGCGATTAAGGAAATTATCGGGGGCAATGACGCGGAGGCGGGAATTGAAAAAAATATTGAAACGCGCGAAAAAATCAAAACGCCGGTCAATATTTTCGGCTTGAACCCGCGCTATACTTTTAATAATTTTATTGTCGGAAAAAATAATGAGCTGGCGCACGCGGCGGCTTTGGCCGTCGCTAAAAACCCGGGGCACGCCTATAATCCTTTATTTATTTACGGCGGAGTCGGCTTGGGCAAGACCCATCTTTTGCAAGCGATCGGCCAAAAAATCGTCAACGACAATCCTAAAGCCAAAATTTTATATGTTTCCTGCGAAAAATTCACCAATGATTATATTGCCGCCGTGCAAAACGGCACGGCCAATGAATTTGAAAAAAAATACCGTTCCATTGACGTGCTTCTGGTTGACGATATCCAATTTTTAGCCGGCAAAGAGCGGACGCAGGAAGCGTTTTTCCATACCTTTAATGAATTGCATCAGTTAAATAAGCAAATTATTATTTCTTCCGACCGGCCGCCCAAGGCCATTGCCTCCTTGGAACACCGATTAATTTCCCGGTTTGAATGGGGCATGATTGCCGATATCTCGGCCCCTGATTTGGAAATAAAAATCGCCATTACTGAAGCCAAGGCCAAAGAAAAGAACTTTCCCTTGACTTCCGAGGCGGCCAATTATCTGGCGACGGTCGTCCATAATAATATTCGCGAGCTGGAAGGCGCCTTAAATCGCATTATCGCCCACAGCCAGTTGCAAAATCGGGAATTAAGTTTGGAAGAAATAAAACAAATTACCGCCGCCATCACCGCCAATTCTCGACAGCAGTCATTAACGCCGAAACATATCATCCAAACCGTCGCCGAATACTTTGATATCAGCATCGGCGATATTAATAGCGCCTGCCGCAAGAAAAATTTAGCGGAACCGCGGCAGATTATTATGTTTTTAATGCGGGAAGAAATCAGTTCCTCTTATCCGACTATCGGCCAAGCCCTCGGCGGCCGCGACCACACCACCGCCATCCACGCTTATGAAAAAATTTCCCGCCAAATAAAAGTTGATGATAAATTAAGACAAGATATTATGGTTTTAAAACAGCGATTATATAATTCATAGAATAAGTTGGGTAAAAAATCTTAATAACCATTTGATAAGTTGGTGGATAAATCAGAAAAAACCAAACCATAAACAGTTAGTAAGGCTGATTAAAAAGGGGAAAAAAAATTAAGAAAATAAAAATTAAAAACTATCAACAAATTATAAACCTTTTTATTAATAAGTTATGCCGGTTTTAATTTAAAATTTTGATCTTAAAAATTATAATTTACTAATAATTATTAAAAAAAATAAAATTATCCACTTATCCCCCGCGCTTATTAATTATAATGATATAAATAAATATATATATAAAGTATATGAAACTATCTTGCACCCAAGAAAATTTAAACCAAGGTTTAAATGTAGTGAGCCATATCGCCGCGAAAAATAATAATTTGCCGATTTTATCCAATATTTTATTAAAAATTGAAGATAAAATTTTAACTTTATCGGCGACTGATTTGGAAATTGGAGCGACAACTCAAGTCCGCGCTAAAATTGAAGAGGAAGGCGAATTTACCATTGATGCCAAATTATTAACCGATTATATTTCACTTTTGCCTAAAGACCGGGTGGATATGGAAATTAAGGAAGAAAATTTAATTATTAATTGTCAAAAACAAAAAACAAAAATCAAGGGCCAACCATCATCGGAATTCCCTTTAATTCCTAAAATTAAAAAAGAAAATCCTCATATTATTAATGCTAAAAATTTTAAAGAAGCGATAACCAAGGTTGCTTTCGCGGTTTCCATTTCAGAAACCAGGCCGGAAATATCCGGTGTTTTTATGAATTTTACCAACCAAGAATTAATTTTAGCCGCTACAGACAGCTATCGTTTGGCGGAAAAAAAGATAAAATTAACGGAAACCGGCGACCAAGAGGCGAAAATTATCGTGCCGGTAAAAACCTTGCAAGAGGTTTCGAGAATTTTAAGTATTTTTAAAGAAGACGCGCCTTTGGAAAATATTGAAAACATGGAAATTTACATCACGGAAAATCAAATTATGTTTTCCTATAACGGCGTTGATTTAATTTCTCGGTTGATTGAAGGCCAATATCCGGACTATGCTCAAATTATTCCCAATAATTTTAAAACCAATATTAAAACCAAAACCGAAGAATTAATTAAAGGCGTTAAAACTTCCAGTTTATTTACCAAAAGTGGAATTTACGACGTGCGGTTGGATTTTAATTTGGAAAATAAAGAAACCATCATCACCTCTTCTTCGGCGCAAACCGGCGAAAACATTTCCGCTCTGGAATCGGAAATATCCGGCGAAGTGAATAATATTGTTTTAAATTTTCGTTATTTATTGGACGGGTTGGCGAATTTGGGTTCGGAGAACGCTTTAATTGAAATTAATGACCAAAACAATCCCTGCATCGTTAAACCCGAAGGCGACGCGGACTATATTTATATTATTATGCCGATTAAACAGTAAAATTAGATATTAAAATCCCTCCCGCGCTACGGGAGGGATTTTTTATATTATTATTTTATTATATTTAATTCCACCGATTTGGTGGCGGTGTTTTCCAAATCATCTTTCACATTTATTATCAGTGTCTGCGCGCCCTTGGCTAAATCTTTTAAACTCAAGGTTGTGTCAGACGCGTCAGTTTTAATTAAGATTACTTTATTGCCCATTAAATATTCCACCCTCTTAATCCCCCGCTTGGCCGAGGCGGTAATCTCCACCAATAAATTATCGCCATTGACAGTTTGTTTGGGCAGGGGCGTGATAATAATTAAATTGGGCTGGTCAGACGCGAGATGAATATCGTCATAATCCTTTGGGATTTCTTGAACGGCGTTGCCGGCTATCCCCTGCGCTTCGGCCCAGCGCCGGACCGCTGATTCCCAATGGTCAAATTGCGGGTCGTCGCCGGGATTCATCGGCGCGTCGCCGCGCGGGTCGTCTTTTTTTATATAATACAAAAGGCAATGGGCATCCTTAATAATAATCTCCTTGGTGGTTGATTTGGGCGTGTACGGCGTTGCCAGCTTGTTAGACATAACATCTACCGCAATTTTTATTTCCGGCATGTCTTGGCCGTCCAGGAAGGGTTTGCCGGTAATAATTTCCTCCGGTTTGGCAAATGCTTCTGGCGCGGTATCTTTGAGCGCCTCGCGCATATATTGATTCCAAATCGGCGCGGCAATCACCGAGCCGTCAGCGCCTTTTTTCATCGGCGCGTTGTTATTGTTGCCGACCCAGACGCCAGTTACCAAAGACGGGGCATAGCCCATGGTCCAGGCGTCATGATAGTCATTAGTGGTGCCGGTTTTGGCGGCCACCGGCCGGTTGGGCAAGGTTAATTTCCCGCCGGCGCCGAAAATATAAGCGCGGGCGGAATCGTCGGACAAAATGTCGGTAATGAGGCGGGCGATTTCCGGCTCAATCACCTTGCTTTCCTTATTTTTATATTCATATAAAATATCGCCGTTTTTATTTTCTATTTTTAGAATCGGATTAATTTCGTGCCGAATGCCTTCTTGGGCCAAAGCGCCGAAAGCGCCGGTGTGTTCCAATAATTTCACTTCGCCGCCGCCCAGAACAATAGATAAGCCAAAACGGCTGCGGTCGGCGAAAGTGGTGTAGCCGAATTTATCCGCCAAATCCAAAACATTTTCAATGCCGGCCAGATAGGTGGTTTTAACCGCCGGAATATTCAGGGAGCCGGCCAAGGCGCTGCGCATGGTGATCGGGCCGCGTTCTTTTAAATCATAATTTTTCGGTTCGTACGGCTTGGCGCCGGTGTTATCAAAATTTGTCACAACGTCATAAAGAATTGTGTTTGGAGTATAGCCCTTAATAAAAGCCGCGGCGTAAACAATTGGTTTGAAAGACGATCCGGGCTGGCGCGGACGCAGAGCGACATTGACTTGGCCATCAATTTTTTCATTAAAATAATCAGCCGACCCGACCATGGCCAGAATTTGGCCGGTTTTCGGATCTAAAGAAACCAGCGAGGCATTAGTGAATTCATATTTTTTGCCATTGGTGTCAACGCCGTCTTTAACCGCCGCCTCGGCGATTTTTTGCTTATCCAAATCCAGGGTGGTATAAACCCTCAAACCTTCTTGGTTTATAAATTCCTCGCCGTATTTTTCCGATAGCAATGATTTGATGTACATCACGAAGTGGGGCGCGATAATTGATTCCCGCGTCGGTTTGAAAATAATTTTTTCATTTTTGGCGTTTTCCGCTTGCTCTTTAGTGATATAGCCCAAATCCGCCATCGCGTCCAAAATATATTGTTGGCGAGCCGCCAGCTTGTCTTGGTTGGTGCCATACGGCGAATAATAGGTCGGCGCCTTGGGGATGGCGGCTAAAATTGCGCTTTCCGCGAGCGTCAAATCCTTGGCTGATTTGCCGAAGAAGGTTTGGCTGGCCGCTTCCAGGCCATAAATCACCGAGCCGTAAGGAATTTCATTAAAATACATCTGTAAAATTTTATCTTTGGAAAAACTTTTTTCAATTTTGTACGCCAGCAAGACCTCCTTGATTTTGCGGGTATATGTTTTTTCTTGCGTTAAAACCGCGTTTTTGACAAACTGCTGGGTGAGAGTTGAGCCCCCGACTTTACTGCCGGTGAAAATATTTTTAATAATAGAACGGACGATGCCGGTGATGGAAAATCCTTTATGCTTGTAAAAATCTCGATCCTCCGCGGCCAGGGTGGCATTAATGGCGTAGGGCGGGATGTCTTTCAAGTCAATAAGCGTGCGCTTAATGTCGCCATGAATGTCGTATAAAACGGTTTTGCCGGTGCGGTCGTAAATTTTCGTACTGGTGGTGACGGCGCGATTAATCACGCCCTCCGGCGTGGGTAAGTCCTTGGAAATCCAAGCCACCAGGCCCAAAGAAAAAATTCCGCCCACCAAGCCCAAGAAAATAATAATCGGCGTCACGTTGCCGATTAATTTCCAAATTAGCTTCCGCCGATTCGGCCGGCGTCCGTATTTTAAAGAAACGCTAAAATTATCAGCATTATGCCGGTTGGTTGATTTTTGGCGGTAAGTTGGGTGGCGCCAATCTTGCTGGCTGCGGGCGCGTTTTAAACGAGAAATTACCATTTATTTGCGATAAAATTTCGCCGCTTCCTCTGGCGAAACGGGATTAATAATCAGTCCGGAGCCGATTTCCACGCCGGCCCAAACCGAACCGCGGGGTGTAATTTTCATATACAAATGCTGGTCCGAATCTTTGATGATTTGATGGAAATAATAATTGTAAGGCAAATTCAGTTCGTTGATTTTATGAAGGATTTTTTTCATCGCCTTAGCGAAGCTCAATCGTTCATTTTGGCTAAGCAGGGTGATATTGTCAACATGCCGTTTTGGCACCACCCATGCCTCATAATTATGCATCGGCGCCCAAGGGCAGAAAGCGATGATGTTTTTGTCTTGCCAGATCAGTCGCGGTCCGTTTTTTTCTTTTTTAATCACGTCGCAAAAAACGCAGGCGCCGTGTTTTAATTTATAGGCCCGCATCCGTTGGGATTTGTCTTTCAGGTGGGGTGGCAAAAATTGGGTGGCAAAAATTTGCGAGTGGTCGTGGCGCAAAGAAGCGCCGGCTGCCCCGCCGGTATTTTTGAAAATTAAAATATAAGAGATTTTTTTATCTTTGGAAATCGCCTTAGTCCGCTGGGCGTAGGTTTTTAAAATTTCCGCCACGTGGTTCAGAGGCAGGTCTTCAATTTCTTTCAAATGGTCAGGCGTTTCAATTATCACTTCTTGCCGGCCGTAGGCCTTGGGGTTGTTCGGCGAAACGGCCGGAAATTTATTTTTTATTACTTTAATGCTCCATGGTTCGCGGCGGTTTAATTTAACCGTCAATAAAACCGAACCGGCCTGCTTGATGTTGGTCGGGCAAAAAACGCAGGTTTTTTCGCGCATCGGATTTAATTCCTTGGGCCGTTCCAAGTCATGGGGTCGCCGGTCGCGCCGCGGAGCGATGATGACGTATTTTTCCTGGATGTAATCTTTGCGGATTTCAGCTTTCATGTTGAGGTTTTATTTAAGATTAAATATATCATTTTTTCCATAAAAAAACCACCCCCCGCAACGCGGGGGGTGGTTAGGGTTTAATTATACGCTTTCGCTACCGTCGCCGAAATCATCGCCGCCGACTTCCGCGCCTTTTTCATCGTCCGCGTCTTTGTCGGTCTCTTCCTCGCCATCGACTTCCGCGCCTTTTTCCATTTCTTCATCCGCGATGCCCGTACCGTCATCGTCCGGTAAAATGGTTGTGTACTCCAACATAATTTTTTGGTTATTTATTAAGATTATTTTGGATAACTTATTTATTATAGCCAAGTTAAAATATTTGTCAACTGCCAAACTGTTAATAATTATTGGCGGCGCAAACCGCGATCGCCAGGGCATCGGCGGCGTCGTCGGGCCGAGGTACGGTCTTAAGCCCTAAAATTATCTTAATCATTTGCTGAATTTGTTTTTTGTCGGCTCGGCCATGGCCGGTAACCGCTTGCTTCACCTGCAATGGCGTGAATTCCGCGATGGCGATGCCCGTTTGGGCGATGGCCGCCAGCGCCACTCCCCTGGCTTGGCCGACTATCAGAGCGGTTTTGGCGTTATTGCAAAAAAATAATTGTTCCATCCCCGCTTTGTCCGGCCGGTATTTTTTAATGATTTTTTTCAGTTCAATGTCCAGCTTTAATAATCGTTCAGCCAAAGTTTTATCCCGCTCGGTTTTAATTGAACCGCAAGCGATGAAAGAGAGCTTATTTTTTTCCTGCGCAATCAAACCGTAGCCGGTGTCGGCGATGCCCGGGTCAATTCCCAAAATAATTTTGGCTTTATCGGCTGGCATTCGTGTAAATATTATTAACATCGCCTAAATCGTCCAAGGCGTTATAAAGTTTTTCAATTTTTTCTTGCGTTTCCGCGTCAGCGATGGCGAGCTCTTCTTTAGCGGCATAAATCAAGCTTGACTCTTTGGCTTCCAGGCCCAGCGATTTGATTTTATTTTCAGTTGTTTGCAGCTGGTCGGGCGCGGTATAAATTTCCCAAGCATCATCACCTTTAATAATATCTTCGGCGCCGGCATCAATTAAATTTAATTCCAGTTCATCTAATTTTTTTCCGGTTAATTTTTCGATTTCAATAACAATCAGTCCTTTTTTGTTAAACATCCACAAAACGCTGTTCATTTCACCGAGCCGGCCCCCGTGCTTGCCAGCGGCGGATCTGATTTCCGAGCTGGCGCGATTTTTATTATCGGTAATTATCTCGGCGATAAACACCGCCCCGCCGGGTCCAAAAATTTCGTAAATCGCTTCTTCCATGGTCGCGCCCCCGCCTTCGCCCGTCCCGCGCTTGATGGCGCGCTCAATATTTTCTTTAGGCATGTTGGCCGTCCGCGCTTTTTCCACGGCTAAGCGCAGTTTGAAATTGGCGTCCAAGTCCCCGCCGCCTTGGCGCGCGGCAATAGTGATTAAATTGCCGAACTTGGTGAAAATGGCGCCGCGTTTGGCGTCAACCGCTTCTTTTTGGCGATGAGTTGTCGCCCATTTGCTGTGTCCGGACATAAAATTATTGATAAGTAAAAGTAATTAATAGAATAACATGATTTTGGCGGGAAATCAATATTTGTCGGCTGACGATTTTTTTGGTAAAATTAAACCAAGCGGTTCGCCCTGAATCATAAGTTTAATTATTATGAACATCCTGGACAATCAGCCGGTTTTAAAAAGATTCAATCAATCCAAGGTGGCCGATTCCATCGCTAATTTGCCTCAGCAGATCGCCGAGGCCTATCAGGAGGCGGGAAAAATCAAGCTGCCGCGTTTTTTTAAATTTAAAAATATTATTTTTTGCGGGATGGGCGGTTCCAATTTGGCGTCGGCGATGGTTCGGGATATTTATGGCGCGCAGATTAAACTGCCGATGGTTTTAGTCCGTAGCTATAATCTGCCGGCCTTTGCCGGCAAAGACAGTTTGGTGGTTATTTCCAGTTATTCAGGCAATACTGAAGAAGCGGTGAGCTGTTTGAATCAAGCTATTAAAATGAAAGCGAAAATAATTTGTTTGACGACCGGCGGGAAAATCTCCGCCATTGCCAAAAAACAGCGTCTGCCGATTTATTTAATGAGCAAAAAATTCAATCCGTCGCGCCAGCCAAGATACGGCATCGGTTCGCAACTGGGCGCGCTTTTGGCAATTTTTGCCAAATTGAAAATTATTAAATTAAATAAAACGGCCACGACCGAATCGATTGAATATTTGGAAATTTTAAATAAATTATTCGCGCCGGAAATCGGCCTAAATAAAAATTTAGCTAAAGGCCTGGCCATTAAATTTAAGGATTTCGCGCCAATGTTGGTCGCCGGCGATTTTTTATCGGCCAACGCGCGCATTTTGGCCAATCAAATCAACGAAAGCGCCAAGACCTTCGCCATTTCATTCAAATTGCCGGAATTAAATCATCATCTCTTGGAGGGCTTGGCCGGACCAAAATCGGTGATGTCGGGAATAAAATTTTTATTTTTTAATTCCAATCAGTATCCGGCCGTTATCAGCCGGCGGGCAATGGCAACGGAAACGGTTTTAAAAAAACAGGGCGTTCAATTTATTGAATACGCGGTTAACGGGAGCGACAAATTGTCTCTGGCTTTGGAAATTCTGCTTTTTGGCAGTTGGTTGAGTTATTATTTGGCGATTTTAAATAATCAAAATCCGGCCGTCGTGCCGTGGGTGGATTATTTTAAGAAAATATTGGGGGCTGGAAAATAGGATTTTTGTATGCGTTTTTTCTCTCGCCTTAATTTATGGTTTAATGGCAACAGTTTAGCATCTTACCTGTTGCTTTTTTTAATTTGCCTGATTTTTTTCACCTGGATGCAGAGCGCGCCGACTTTTGCCGACCCGGACTCTTTTTACCATATTAAGACGGCGGTTTTAATGAGCCAAACCGGCATTATTCATAATTTTCCTTATTTGCGATTCACCACCCTGAAAGACGGCTACATTGACCATCATTTTTTATACCACGTTATCCTTGTGCCTTTCGTGGTTTGGCTTCCGCCCATGGTCGGCGCCAAACTGGCGCATATTATTTTGGACGCCTTGGTTATTTTAGTTTTTTACTGGTTGTTGAATAAATTGGGCGCGCGAGGCGGCTTTTGGTGCGCGCTTTTTCTTTTGGGTTCCACGGTTTTTATTTTTCGCGTCAGTTTAATCAAGGCCCAGCCCTTGTCGTTGATTATTTTATTTCTCGGCATTTATTTGATTGTTGCCCGGCGGTATTGGCTTTTAGGCGGTCTGGCTTTTATTTATGTTTGGGCGTATGGCGGCTGGTTTTTGCTGTTAATTTTAGCCGGGTTGAATGTTTTGGCGGAAAGCGCCGGCGTCGCCTGGCTCGGCATTCAAGAGCGCTGGTGGCAGAAGATTTTGAAATTTTTCGGCTTAATTAGATTTTCCGCGATTAAAAAATTCATTTTAATATTTTTTAAAAATTGTTTCGGCCGGGAAAATTTGAAATTATTATTCAGCGTCATCGCCGGCTTGATTTTGGGCGTCATTTTCAACCCTTATTTTCCCAAGAATCTTGATTTTTATTGGATTCATATTATTAAAATCGCCTTTGTTAATTATCAGGATAAAATCGGCGTCGGCGCCGAATGGTATCCTTATTCTTTTTCCCAGCTGGCTCGATATTTGGCTTGGCCTTTTATTCTGCTGGCGCCGGCCTTGATTTTATTTTTAAATTATTTTAAAAAATTCAACTCGGTCGTGAAATTTTTGGGCCTGGTTTTGGCTTTATTTTTTATTGCCACTTTGAAATCTCGGCGGAATGTGGAATACCTCATTCCTTTGGCGGTGATTTTTAGCGCCGCGATTTTTACGGTTAGTTCGCGCTTGCCGGAACTTCAAGATGATTTAAAAAAAATTATCGCGAAAATCCCGCGTCAAATTTGGCGCCTGAAAAAAATTATGGTTTTGTTTTTGATTTTAGCGGCCTTATCGGTTGGCGGTTATAACGCGTTTTTAGCCAAGCAAGCGGTTGGCAAGGGGATAAAATTCAATTATTTGAAATCCGCCTCGGAATTTTTAATTAAAAACAGCCAGCCGGGCGACATTATTTTTCATAGCGACTGGGATGACTTTCCTCCGCTTTTCTATCATAATAATAAAGATTATTATTTAGTCGGTCTGGATCCGACCTTTATGTATTTATACAATGCCGATTTATATGAAAAATGGCGGGACATCACCTTGGGCCGGCGAATCGGAGAAATGCGCCAAATTATCAAAGAGGATTTTCAGGCAAAATATGTTTTCGTCACCCAAGACCATAAGGATTTAATTCGGAATTTGGATAATAATTTTTATTTTGTTAAAATCTACGAAGACAAGGAGGCGATTATTTATCAGGTCTTATGAAAATTTTAATTGTTCTGCCGGTTTTTAACGAGGAATTAATTTTGGAAAAGAACGCTGGCGCGGTTTTGGATTTTTGCCGGCAAATTTTTTCTAATGATGAATTTAAAATCGTCATCAGCGATAATCGCTCAACTGATAAAACCGGAGAAATCGGCCGGCGATTGGCGGAAGAAAACAATGAAATAATTTATTTGCCGATTAACAAAAACGGCAAG
>CAZLRS010000004.1:0-11311 GCA_964562085.1 uncultured Gammaproteobacteria bacterium
TATTAATAAATTCTAAAATAGCTGGAAGTTCTTTTTTCAGTTTGTTTTTTTCTTTATCAGATAATCCTAATCTGGCTAATTTGGATACATGGTCAACATTAATCATGAATTTAATTTCTAATTTCTAATTTCTAAACAATTTCTAATATCTTAATTTTGAAATTATAAAATTAAAGCATTGTTTGAAAATTAAAAATTAAAAATTAAAAAATTTTATTTCATGCCTTCAAAGGTTTTATCCGCCGCCATCATTGGTTTGGATTGCGAACTGGTTGAAGTGGAATCCGATAATTCGCCCCATGGCAATTTCGGTATTTTTATCGTCGGCTTGGCGGACAAGGAAGTGGACGAATCAAAGTCGCGCGTGAGGAGCGCGATCAAGAATTCCGCGTTTGAATTTCCGCGGGGCAATGTCACCGTCAATTTGGCGCCGGCGGATTTGAAGAAAGCGGGCACCTATTACGATTTGCCGATCGCGGTAAGCTGTCTGGCGCAAGCGGGCCAGCTGGATTTCAGCGAAAATTGGCGGGAAAATTTATTCGCCGGCGAGCTGGCTTTGGATGGCAGTTTGCGCTCAATTAACGGCGTCTTGTCTGTCGCCCTCGCTTGCCGGGACAAGGGGATTAAAAATTTATTCGTGCCGAAAAATAATGCCGCCGAAGCATCGCTGGTCGGAGGTTTTAATGTTTATCCGGTGGAAAATTTAAGCCAGCTGGTTGGTCATTTAAAAGGTTTTAATTTGATTGAGCCGGCGGTGAAAATTGAGGAAGAAATTTTTGAGCCGGATTTTTTTGAAAGCGATATGGCGTATGTCCGAGGCCAAGAGCACGCCAAGCGCGCTTTGGAAATTGCCGCCGCCGGCAGCCATAATATTCTAATGTCCGGTCCGCCCGGTTCGGGCAAAACCATGCTGGCGAAAGCGATGTCGTCAATTTTGCCGAAAATGGCTTTTGAAGAAAGTTTGGAAGTGACTAGAATTTATTCCGCCGCCGGCCTGTTGCCCGGCGACCAGCCCCTAATTGTTTTTCGGCCGTTTCGCGCGCCTCACCATACCGCCTCCGGCGTGGCCTTGGTCGGCGGTGGCGCTTGGCCGAAACCGGGCGAGATTTCTTTGGCGCATCGGGGCGTGCTTTTTCTGGATGAGTTTTTGGAATTTCCGAAAAATGTTTTGGAAAATTTGCGCCAGCCGCTGGAGGACGGCGTGATTTCAGTTTCGCGCGCGGCCGGCACTTTGAAATTTCCGGCGAAATTTATTTTGGTGGCGGCGATGAATCCCTGCCCTTGCGGTTATTTGTCCGACCCCGAGCGCGAATGCAGCTGTCATCAGTCGCAGATTATCAAATACCAAAGGCGCGCGTCCGGTCCGCTTTTGGATCGTATTGATTTGCACATTGAAGTGCCGAGAGTGAAAGTGGAAAAATTGGAAAGCGATTCGCCCGGCGAAAGTTCCCGCGCCATCCGCGAACGCGTGCAAAAAGCGCGGGACATCCAAAGTGAAAGATTTAAAGCGGAAAAAATCATTGATAATTCGGAAATGAGCTCTCAACAGATTCGGCAATTTTGCCCGCTGGATGAGCCAAGCAAGTTATTATTACGCCAAGCGGTGGATCATTTGCATTTGTCCGCGCGGGCGTATCATCGCATTTTGAAATTGGCGCGGACTATCGCGGATTTGGCGGCCAGCGAGAAAATTTCCGCCGAGCACATCGCCGAAGCGCTGCAATATCGGCCAAAGGCGGAATAGAAGATGAAAATTTCCAAATTACTATCTGATATAATTCAACGGATTCACAGCGCTGCCGTTGACGCGCACTTCAAAGTGCAGATGCGGACCGGTGGATCGGCCGGTGGAACCCTCCAAGCCGATGATTTCTCCGCGCGCCACTTCCTGTCCCGGCACGACATAAATATTGCTCAAGTGGCCGTATAAAGTTTGCAGGTTTCCGCCATGATTAATAATAATGTTATAGCCGTAGCCGGTTTTCAAATATTGGACGCGAGTTACCACGCCGCTTTCCGCCGCTCGGATGGGCGTGCCCCAAGCGCAAGCGATGTCCACGCCGGCATGAATCCAGCCGCGATAATATTGGGTGATGCGGTAGCAGCCGTTCGGCCACTGCATTTTGCCGCCGGAAGCGGGCGCGATTTTTTCGTAGTTGGCGGCCGGAATCGGAGTTGGCGCGTAAGTTACCGGCGCCGGCGTATAGACGACTCGGCCGCCGGGGATCATAACAACCTTGCCGACCGTAAGCATTCCGTCATTATCAATTTGATTGAAATTTTTAATTTGATCAATGGAAGCGTCGTAAGTTTTGGCGATTTTCGCCAGCGTGTCATTCTTTTTTATTTTATATAGAACGCCGGTAACCGGCGGAATAATCAATTTTTGCCCGGGCTTGATTAGCGAGCGGTAAGATAGATTGTTCGCCCAAACAATCGTGTCCAAGGAAATATTAAACTTAAAAGCAATGCCGCCGATCGTATCGCCCGTCTGGACCGCATATTCCTTGACGCTGGTCCGAGTGATTTTCGCGGCTTCGGTGCTGGCCAATTCCGGCTTGTTCAAAGTGTCGCCCCTGTAAGTGCCGGCATTATCATACTGGTCCTCAATCAAGCTCTGCGCCTGATTTTGCGTTTCGGAAAAAAGCTGGCTTTGCAATTGCGAGCTCGGTTCCAGATAGCTGTAGACCTGGGCTTCGGTGCTGGCGGATTTATTGCTCTCAACAATTTCCTCCAAATTTTCCGTGCCGATAATTTTATAAATCAAAGCGTTCTGGCCGTAATTCTCGCGATTGCTGTACCCCGACACGCTAGACGCGATCACTAAAAGCGCCGGCCCCGCCACAATCAGAGGGATGATGTAGCGGTTGGTGAACGAGATGATGATTTTTTCTTTCACGTTAGCAGTTTTTTTGGCGAATTTATTTTTTAACCAAAGCCATCGGCCAAAAATCGGCAAGATGAAAAATTTCAGGATAATTGCTCGGCCGACGAAATTAAGCGGTTTTTTGAATATCGAAAAAACTCGAATGATTGCGGTAAAAATCCCGCCGGCGCTTTTTATTAAAAAAGCTAATAACTTTGTTATTAGTTTTTTGAATTGATGATTAATATGTTTTTTTTCATTTTATTTAGCCCCTTTATTATACTATTTTTTGATTTTTTTTGCAATTTCAAAATAACGGCGAATTGTGTTAAACTTTAACCAAATCCATAATCCGGAGATTTATGCTTAATGATTTGGAAAAATCAATTTTGAAGATTATTTGCTATTTTGACCGATTCAGTCGCCCCTTGACTTTGATGGAAATTCGGCGGTTGGCAACGGCGTCGATTAGTTTGTCGGCTTTGGCGGAAATTTTAGCCAGTGAAAACTTGAGCCGGTTGATCGGCTGCCAATCGGGGTTTTATTTTTTAAAAGAGCGGGCCGAGATTGTGTCCATTCGGTTATCCCGCTACGCTTCGGCGCAACAAAAATTAAAAAAGGCCGAGCGGGCAATTAAAATTTTAAGATTTTTTCCTTTTGTCCGAGCGATCGCGCTTTACAGTTCGCTGTCTTTTTTTAATTCCCGTTCGGCCGGCGACATTGATTTGTTTATCGTCACCGCCCCAGGCCGGATTTGGTCGGCAAGATTTTTTATTAATCTATTTTTGAAAATTTTCCGACTGCGGCCAACGCCGTCAAACCGTCGCGATAAAATTTGCGTGAGTTTTTTGACCACCGCGGATAATCTGAATTTGCAATTGGTGCTGGACGGCGAAAATGATTGGCATTATATTTACAGCCACGCCAATTTTATTTTTCTTTATGATGAAGCGGATATTAGCAATAAATTTTTTACGGCCAATGTCTGGCTGAAACAAAAAATGCCGAATTGGTTTCCGCCTCAAGCCGGCCGCAAGTTGGCCGTCAGGCCGAATCTTTCGGGTTTGAAAAAAATCAAAGAGTCGGTTTGCTCTTTACTGCCGGAAAAATTTTATCGCCGGTTCCAAGAACGGATTTTGCCAGCCAGATTTAAAAATCTTGCCAACTTGGATACGCGGGTGATGATCAATGACAAAATGATCAAGCTTCACGATAATGACAAACGGCGGGAGCTGGAAGCGGATTTGGAGCAAAAAATGAACATGTTGATATGCTGAAAAAAATCATCGCCAATCTGTTGTATTTATTAATTTTCCTTTTGCCCTGGCAAACGGCGTATATTTGGCGCGCGCAAACGCTGAATGGCGTCAAGTGGGAATACGGAAGTTTCTTGTTATTTGGGACGGAACTATTGTTGTGGTTAATTATTATTTTGCAATTGATTGTTTGGGCTGAAGAGAGAAAATTTTCAATTTTCAATTTTCAATTTTCAAAACTATTTTTTATTTTATTTCTTCTCTGGTCGGGGTTGTCAATTATTTGGTCTTCGGACAAGGCGCTGGCTTCTTATTATTTTCTCCATCTGGCCGAAAGCGCGATATTCGGCTGGCTGATTTTTACCAATAAATTAAAACTGGAAAAAATCAGCTGGGCGCTGGTTTCGGCCGGCGCGGTTCAGGCCGGTTTGGCGGTCTGCCAATTTTTGACGCAAATGGTGCTCGCCAATAAGTGGCTCGGGATTACGGCGCATAGCGGCCAGGATTTGGGCGCGGCCGTAATTCAGCAAGGCATTTACCGCTGGTTGAGAGCTTATGGCGGTTTCAGCCACCCGAATATTCTCGGCGGATTTTTAGCCGTGAGTTTCGCAAGCGCGCTTTATCTTTATTTTCATTCAACATCAGGCCGAAAAAAGATTTTAAGCGCCGGCGCGCTGGTGATGATTTTCGCCGGTTTGTTTTTCAGTTTTTCCCGGAGCGCGTGGCTGGCAACGGCGCTGGTTTATGGCGCTTGGCTAGGGATGGGCCGTTGGCTGAAAATCAAGGCGATTGATTTAATCAAGATTTCAATTTTTTTATTGCTAATTTTTTCCGTTTTATTTTGCGTTTTCCAGCCCTTGGCCATGGCTCGCGTCAAAGGCGAGGGGCGGCTGGAAATAAAATCAATTGAACAGCGCTTGGGCGGATTAAAAGAAGCGCGGGATTTGATAAAAGAAAATTGGCTTTTAGGCGCCGGCCTCGGCAATTATACTTTTGCGCTATCGCAGAAAAATCCCGGCCAGCCCGCCTGGGCCTATCAGCCGGTTCATAATCTGTTCGCGTTAATCTTCGCCGAACTTGGTGCGGTTGGCATAATTGCTTTTTTTCTTTTTTTCTTTTTTTCTTTTTTGAAGGCCATTAAGTCCTGGCGACAACATCCACTCGGATTAAGTTTGGCTATTGTGTTTCTCATTGTCGGCCTGCTTGACCATTACCTCTGGACCGGCTTTTTCGGCCTAATGCTTTCCGGTTTGATTTTGGCGTTAATCACGGTGGAATAAATTAGGTTAGCTTCAAAGCAGATTAAAAAATCTGCTTTTTGTTTTTTTAAAAAATTACTGGTTACGGGTTACGCATTACGGGTTACGTAAAAATAGCCCATCTTGACAAAATTTTTTTTTGTTATAAAATACATAAGTAATCAGGATTTAGCACTCTAATGTGCGGAGTGCTAAATGCTCAAAAATCTCGTAAAATCGGGCAAAATTTGTAAAGTTCATAAGTCATAACTTAAATAAATATGGGGATGATTAAACCGATCGGCGACCGAATTTTGGTCAAGCCGGTAACCGAAGAAGAAGTGACCAAGTCCGGCATTGTTTTGCCGGAAACGATTGATAAAGAAAAAAAAGCCGAAGGCGAAATTTTGGCTATCGGCAACGGCGAAAAGGTCTTGAAGCTTGGATTGCAAATCGGCCAGAAAGTTTTGTTCGGCAAATATGCCGGCGAAGAAGTGAAGATTGATAATCGGGAATTTAAGATTATCGGGCATGAAGACATACTGGCGGTGGTGGAGTAGGCGTAGGAAAAAGTAACCAGTAACAAGTAATAAGGATATTGAAAATTGCAAAATTGAAAATTCATTAAAAATTTAAAATTGAAAATTAAAAATTACAAACACTATGTCTAAACAAATTTTATTTGACGAACAAGCGAGAATGAAATTAAAATCCGGCGTTGACCAATTGGCCAATGCCGTGAAAGTGACGCTCGGCCCGAAAGGCCGGAACGTCATTTTGGACAAGGGCTTCGGCGCCCCCCAAATCGTTAATGACGGCGTGACCATTGCCAAAGAAATTGAATTGCCGGACAAGTTTGAAAATATGGGCGCGGAGTTGATTAAGGAAGTGGCATCCAAAACCAACGATGTCGCCGGTGACGGCACCACCACGGCGATTGTTTTGGCGCAGGCGATGGTGAAAGCGGGCTTAAAGAATGTCGCGGCCGGCGCCAACCCGATTACCATTAAGCGCGGAATTGAAAAAGGCGTTGACGCTTTAGTGCGGGAATTAAAGAATAGTTCCAAGCCGATTTCTACCCGAGGAGAAAGGCAGCAAGTGGCGGCCATTTCCGCCAATGACGAGGAAATCGGCCGGATTATCGCCGAGTCCTTGGAAGAAGTCGGCCACGACGGCGTTATTACCGTTGAAGAAGGCCAATCATTTGGCATTGAAAAAGAAGTGGTAAAAGGCATGCAGTTTGACAAGGGTTATGTCTCCCCTTATATGATCACCAATTCGGAAAGGATGGAAGCCGAATATAATGACGCCTTGATTTTAATTACCGATAAGAAAATTTCTTCTTTGCAGGATATTCTGCCGTTGTTGGAAAAAATCGCCCAAGGCGGGCGGAAAGAATTGGTGATTATCGCCGACGAAGTTGAGGGCGAGGCCTTGGCGACTTTCGTGGTTAATAAATTGCGGGGCACTTTTAATGTGTTGGCGGTGAAAGCCCCGGGCTTCGGCGATCGGCGCAAAGAAATGTTAAATGATATCGCGGTTTTGACCGGTGGCAAATTGATTACCGAAGAACTCGGTTTGAAACTTGATAGCGCGACTTTGGATATGCTTGGTTCGGCGGCGCGAGTTATCGCGACTAAAGAAAATACCACGATTGTCGGCGGCAAAGGCGACCAAGCGGCAGTGGCGAATCGCATCGCTCAAATTAATAAGGAATTGGAAATGAGCGATTCCGATTTTGATAAAGAAAAATTGAAAGAACGGCTGGCGAAATTGGCCGGCGGCGTGGCCGTCATTAAAGTCGGCGCGGCGACTGAAACGGAAATGAAAGAAAAGAAATTAAGAATTGAAGACGCCTTGGCTGCCACTAAGGCCGCGATTGCCGAAGGCATCGTGGTCGGCGGCGGGGTGGCATTAATCCGCGCGGCTAAAGCGCTGAATAATCTGGAAGCGGCCGGCGAGGAAAAAATCGGCATTGATATTTTGAAAGCGGCGATTGAAGAGCCGTTGCGCCAAATCGCTTACAATGCCGGCGCGAATGGCGAAATCGTGGTTGAAGAAGTGAAAAAACAGCAAGGTAATTTCGGTTATAACGCGCTGACCGGCGCGATTGAAGATTTGGTGGAACGGGGCATTATTGACCCGACTAAAGTGACGCGGAGCGCTTTACAGAACGCGGCCTCGGCCGCGGCGATGATTCTAACGACTGAAAGCGCGGTGGCGGATTTGCCGGAAGAAAGCAAATGCGGTCACGACCAAGGCGGGATGAATCCGGGCATGGGCGGGATGGGGATGATGTAATTATTGGATATTGCTGCAGAGACGGGTTTATCCCGTCTCTTTTGTTTTAATGTTTTTATGAATTTATGCTATAATTCATCCGTATGGAAAATTTCGAAACGACAAAAAAATGGGAGCCGGTGGATTTTACGGTTTATTTTTCTTTTATCAAATGGCCGGTTTTTGGGGTTTTGATTTTAGAAATTATTTTGCGCTTTTGGGCGGATAAAGCGATGACCGGTCCGCTGTTTGACAACCAGGAAATCATCGCTTGGGTTTTGCGGCTGATTATGTTCAGTTTTTTAATCTGGCAGGTGATTGGGCACTTCGGCTATAGTCCGGCGGTGGCCGCGCTGACCGGCGCCAGCGCGGGTTCGGCCGTCGGCTTAGTGATCGCGTTGTATCGCTTTTTGGACGGCGTTAAGATTTGGAAATTTTTCAATTTGATCACGGAAACATCTTTAACCGCCATTGTCGGCGCGGCCTTCATGGCGCTGTTTATTTTTTTATTAAGCTTTAAGAAATAATTTCGTAACGCGTAACGCGTAATGCGTAATGCGTAACCCGTAATTTAATTTTATAATTTCAAAATTTTCAAACAATTCTTAAATTTTAAAATTATTTTTGATATTGAAAATTCTTAAATTTTAAAATTATTATGAAACGAACAAAAATTGTCGCCACCATCGGTCCGGCGTCGGAGACGCCGGCGATGATTCAAAAAATGATTAAAGCCGGAATGAACGCGGCTCGGCTTAATTTTTCCCACAATGTCCTTAAGCATCATTTGATGCTGATTAAAAATATCCGAAACGCCTCAAAAAAAACCAATGAGCCGGTGGCGATTATCGCCGATTTGCAGGGGCCGAGAATCCGCGTCGGCGATGTTGGCGCCGAAGGCGTAACGGTAAAAAAGGGGGAGCAGGTGATTTTATTTTATTCCGCCAAGAATTTTTTTCCGCAAGCCAAGCCGGTGAAAATTCCCATTCATTATCAAAATTTGCGCCGTGATTTGAAAGCGGGCGAAAAAATCTTGATTGAAGACGGTTTGATTGAATTGCGGGTGAAAAAAATCATGGGGCCGGAAATTTTTTGCGAGGTGATTCGGGGCGGGATTATCAAAACTCACAAAGGCATGAATTTTCCGGAAAGCAAAATCAAAGCCGACCCGCTCACGGCGAAAGACTTGGCGGATTTGGCGTTCGCGGTGGAAAACGGCGTTGATTTTGTGGCGTTGTCTTTCGTAAAAGACGCTTCGGACGTTGGTTGTTTGCGCCGAAAAATCATGCTGTTGGAAAAAAAATTCAAGCGTTTGGTTAAAGGGCAGAAAAAGCCGGCGGTGAAAATCATCGCCAAGATTGAACGGCGGGAAGCGGTTAAAAATTTTAATAAAATTCTGGCTTCGGCCGACGGCATTATGGTGGCGCGCGGAGATTTGGGCATTGAGCTGCCGTTTGAAGACGTGCCTTTGATTCAAAAAGAAATCATTAAGAAATGCAATTATGCCGGCAAGCCGGTGATTGTGGCGACCCAGATGCTTGATTCCATGATTCGCAATCCGCTTCCCACTCGCGCCGAAGTGTCAGACGTGGCGAACGCGGTTTTGGACGGCGTTGACGCGATTATGCTGTCCGGCGAATCCGCCACCGGGCTTTACCCATTGGAAGCGGTGAAGGCGATGAAGCGCGTGGCGACGGAAATTGAGCCGACGGAATTTAAAATTCAGCAGGAATTGGAAAACAAGTTGAAAAGAATCAAATCCCTGGTTGATTTCACCGCGTTTACGGCTCAGGATATGGCGGAAAAATTGAAAGCCAAGGCGATTATTTGCCTGACTAAAAGCGGCTACATGGCGCGGATGATTTTGCGGTATAAATCAAAGGTGCCTTTGTATATTTTTACCGACAGCCGAACGGCGCAACATCAGTTAAATTTGAGTTGGGGCGCTTCGGCTCGCTTATTGGCGCTTCCCAAGGCCTATGATTCGCTGTTGAAACATATTTTTCAACTTTTGAAAAAAGATAAAAAAATCAAAGCCGGTTCGGTCGTGATTGTTTGCGCCGGGCAGGGCTTGAGCTATTTTAAAAAGAATAATTTCATTAAAGCGGAGACTGCTTGACATTCGGCAAAATCTTTGCTAAACTGATTTTTATGTTCATTGGAAAATTTAATTCAGGAGGAGAAATAATTGAGGCCAAGAAATAAAGAACCGCCCCAGTATTGGTTAAATTACCCTTCATTAAACCATCGGCTTTAGTCGGAGATAATTTTTGAAATAAGGAGGAATTTAATCAATATGGAAAGACAGATCAAGGTTTTTGATGTTGAGCTTCAGGATTGGGTGGAAGCTTATTGCGGTCCGGACAGGAAACATGTCCAAAGGTTAAGGAAAAAATTCCGAGCGGAAGGGAAAAAATTTGAAATCAAAAAGATCAACCGAAGAAGCGGTGAAAGAACGCCGCGAGTGCGCCATCAGCGCCAGGTTGTAAGAAGGATGTGATGTAAACGCCTCATTCTCTTATGCACGCTCCCCGCGTGATTCAAACGACCGGCTGCGCCAGGCATAACTTGGCGCAGCTTTTTATTTTTTAATGATTTTTGTTATACTCAATTTATGTCCCTTTTTTATTTTTTGCACGAATTTATTCCCCGGCCGATTTTAGTTCAAATCGGCGCCATCGCCATTCGCTGGTATGGATTTTTAATCGTTCTAAGCTTTATTCTTGGCGTTTTTTTGTTGTTTTATTTCAGCTCCCGCCTTCATTTGCGCCAGGACGAAAAATGCGCCGAGACCCTGAAAAGTTTTTTCCAAAAGCCGGACAACGTTTATGATTTGATTATGGCTTTGGCGCTGGGCGGAATTGTCGGCGCGCGGTTATGGGTGGTTTTTATCGTTGATTGGGAATATTATCGGGAACATTTGTTTGACATTTTTAAACTTTGGCAGGGCGGGATGGCGATTCACGGCGCGCTTTTGGGCGGAGCCATCGCCTTGCTGATTTTCGCGCGGAAGAAAAAAGCGCCGGTGACGGCATTGGCGGATTTGCTGGTTCCGGCTTTGGCTTTGGGGCAGGCAATCGGCCGTTGGGGGAATTATTTCAATCAGGAATTATTCGGCTGGCCGACCGGCGCGCCTTGGAGCATTCCCATCGATCCCGTTAACCGTCCCGCTTCTTTTATCGGCTACGGCTATTTTCATCCGGTATTTTTGTATGAATCGGCGCTGGATTTTATTTTGTTTTTAGTTTTGTTTTTCATCATTCGGCGCGGGCGATATCGCGCCGGCCGGCCAATAATATTTTATTTGCTCGGCTACGCCTACATCAGGTTTATGGTGGAATTTTTACGGCTTGACCCGACGCCGGAACTTTGGGGGTTGCGTTTGCCCCAGTGGGTGAGTATAATTATTTTTGCCATTGCCATCGCGGCGCTTTGGCGAGGGGAAAAAGCCAAAAAGCGAGAAAATCGGTCAATCGCCTAATAATTAGTTAATTGTTCTTTATATTATGGCTAATTTTAGCCATTTTTTTGTTCCAACTGTTGACAAAGTTTTGTGGATATGCTATAATTATATATTGGTAATATAATATTTATTTCCCGAATTAAGCCCTTTTTTAAAAAAAGAGGGTTGAAAAAAAGAAATAAAATTGTCCGTTGACAATTAAATATAT
>CAZLRS010000004.1:11321-13003 GCA_964562085.1 uncultured Gammaproteobacteria bacterium
AGAAAGAGGTGAAGAATCATGGCAAAAGGATCAAGTTTGTCGGAATGCCCCCACTGCAAAGAAATGACTTACGCCAAAGGGAAATACTGTTCCAATTGTGGCGAAGTATTAAAGCAGAAAGGCGAGAATCAACCGGAGTTAAAAATAGAGTCGGTACCCGTAGCGCCGAAAGAACCCGCTAAAGAACCCGCTAAGGATTGGGTCATTGAGGCGAGCGTATCTGGCGAAAATGGCCAGTACAACATTGCTGTTCAAATTACAAAGAATGGCGAAGGCGTGCCGGGCAAGGTTTGGATCGGCGTTAGTGATGGCGAAGATACGGTAGAGACGAATGATGGCGGCTTTGTTATCATCCCCGTCATTGTCACTGAAAAATCGACCAGAGTAACTCTAAGAATTTTGGGTTGCCAGGCCGACATCGCCGAATTTCATTTAAAGGGTCCGAAATTTCAGAAGCCGACTAACGGAGGATTCCGGGAGGCATTTTGGGCCAGGGTAAATTGGAACCGAGGCATCGTGCCTCAGAAAGCGAGCGAAGAAAATGTTTAAGTTTTGTATTCTACAGTTGGTCTATGTGGCGCTGTTTTTGGCGCCACTAGTGGTAGCGTGGAAGCTGAATATTCTTCCGCTTCAACGCTGGTATGGTGATTTATTGGGTCAGCTTTGGTCCAATAATAATCGGCGAGCGGGACTGTTGCTTTTTTTGGCTGTAATCTGGACGGCGCAAGCAATAGTCGTCGCTTCAATTTATGGACTGCCGGAATCGGCCTTTATCTCCGGCAATCGTGAGATTGCTCAAGGTGTCAGCCATTGGTGGGAGAAAAAAACCGATGGCCAGATGTTGAAGAGATTAGGTTTGGCAGATCTTGTTGCCGATATCCCATCCTCAGTCAAAGTCGTAGAAGAGCCGGCTAAATCTCGAAGTTCAAGGGTTTGGTTTAATATGGCAGTCATCGGCTGGTTTATTGCCATAATTTATTTGCCATTGGCTTTTCGAGACGAAGCGGTAATCGTGGCGATATGGCTGCTTTCAGCATTCAAGCGCAGAAAAGCCGCTTCCGGAGCATCAACGGCAGGAGTCGCTCAAGTTACTGGCGCAACCGCCGTAGCTAGGGAATTGGGCAAGATGAAATGGTGGAGCCCAAGTTGGTGGTTCCAATATCTTTTGGATGACGTCCTAAGCGACGTTGGTGTTGACTGGCTGAAAGGTCGGTTAAAGAAAGTCGTTCGATAGGAGGACGAGATGAAAAAAGTATATGGAATTTTTGTAGGACTATGCGCGTTAGCGGCGATGCTGATTCTGGGATTCGGTTTCAAGCATACCTTGGAAACGATTTTCCTGATCACTGCCACCGTCATTATCGCGACCCAGTTGGAGCCGGATAGCGCCCTGAAAAGATATACGCGCAAATTCGGCAAGATAACAATGGCAGTCGGCCTTTCTTTGGCTCTATTGCTATTACTGAATTCAGTCATTAATCTTCAGTTGATTCAATTGCTGAGATGGCTGAAAAGTGACGAGTCGTTGCAAAATCCAATGCGACTATTCGTCACGGAGACGCTTCTTTTGGCGATTTCTTCTATCGCTGGCTATCTCATGGTTTATGGCGGTGATAAAGCCAAATCATTGCGCAAGTGGACAGTAATTGTCGTAATTGCGATAGCCGTTGTCAACACCTGGT
>CAZLRS010000005.1:0-11922 GCA_964562085.1 uncultured Gammaproteobacteria bacterium
TCAAATCAATGCTTTAAGCTCAAAGTTCAAAATTTTTGTCATTTGGATTTTGAATTTGATTTGAACTTTGGTATTTGAACTTTGGATTTATTAAATTATAATGTCTAAAAAAATTGTTTTAAAAAACAATGTCCGCTTGATTTTGTCGCCCTTGAAAGAAACCGCGGCCGCGTGCTTGATTGTGATGTTTAAAGTCGGTTCGCGTTATGAAACCGCCGGCCTGGCCGGCGCGTCGCATTTCGTTGAACACATGATGTTCAAAGGGACGAAAAATCGGCCGAACACCCTGGCCTTGTCCAAAGAATTGGATGGTGTCGGCGCCGAGTACAACGCCTACACCGGCAAAGACCTCACCGCCTATTACATCAAAGCCGACGCCAAGCATTTAAGCTTGGCGATTGACGTTTTAGCGGACATGGTTTTGAATTCCAAATTTGAAGAAAAAGAAGTGGAACGGGAGAAAGGCGTGATTATTGAAGAGTTGAACATGTATGAAGATAATCCGCTGATGTATGTGGACAGCTTGCTGGAAGAAGCGCTTTTTTCCGGCAACAATCTGGGCCGGCTGATTATCGGCTCCCGAAAAACCATCAAAGGCCTGAATCGGAAAAGTTTGCTGGCTTACAAAAATAATTTTTATCAAGGCAAAAATATTGTTATCAGCTTGGCCGGCAATTTTCAGCCGGAGCAAGTGAAGGAAATTGAAAAAAAATTCAGCTTCACTTCCGGCACGAAGAATAAATTCAAGCCGATTAAAATCAGCCAGTCGCGGCCGAAAATCAAAGTTAAATTCAAAGAAACGGAACAAGCGCAATTGGCCTTGGGTTTTCCGGCTTATTCTTACAATCATCCGAAAATTAACGCTCTGCAATTGCTCTCGGTGATTTTGGGGGGCAATATGAGTTCCAGATTGTTTCTGCAGGTGCGGGAACGCCACGGCTTGGCTTATTTCATCAATTCCAGCTTGTCGGTTTACGAGGACGCGGGCGGGTTGATTATTCAGGCCGGTTTGGATAAGATAAGGATAGAAAAGGCCATTCAGCTGATTTTGGCGGAATTGCAGAAAATTAAAAATGGCGTGACCGTTGAGGAATTGAAGCGAGCCAAGGAATATATCGCCGGCAAGACCAATTTGGAATTGGAAGATTCCGCCTATGTCGCCTTATGGTACGGCCAGCAGGAATTGTTGCTGGATAAAATTTTGACGCCGGAACAGAAAATCAAGAAAATTATGGCCGTGAGCCGGGAGCAGATAAAAGCGGCGGCCAGGCAAGTGATTGATTTCAAGAAATTGAGCTTGGCCGTGATCGGGCCGTTTAAGGGAGAGGAGAAGTTTCGGAAAATGATCTCCGGATTTTAAAATTACCAATTTCCAATAAAATTTCAAAATCCAAAGTTCAAATTTCAAATCAATGTCTTAAACTCAAAGTTCAAAAATTTATTAATTTGGATTTTGAACTTGATTTGAACTTTGATATTTGAACTTTGAACTTTAATTTAACCCTATCTATGCGCATCGGCATTGACTGTCGCACAATTTTAAACCCTGACGGCGGGGAGCAGGCCGGAGTGGGGCATTATGTCCACTATTTGGTTAAAAATCTCCTTGAATTTGACCGGGAGAATGTTTATATTTTATTTTTTGACCATCGGTTCAAAAATTTCAAGCTGTTTGAGCGGCCTAATGTGATCATTCGCCAGTTTCCGTTTTATCAGTATAAAAAATATCTGCCCTTGGCTTATTCGCAGATGCTGATTTCCGCTTTTTTGACGCGGGAAAATTTAGATGTGTTCCACGGGCCGGCCAACGCGATTCCGTTGCTTTATGGCGGTTCGGCGGTCGTTACGGTTCATGATTTGGCGGTGTACAAATTTCCCGATCTTTTCCCGGCGACATTTTTGAACCGTCAAGTTTTCGCCACCAAGGTCTTAGTGCCGAAATCGTTGGAAAGAGCCAAAAAAATCATCGCCATTTCCAAAAACACCAAGACCGACATTATTGAAGAGCTGGATATTCCGGAAGAAAAAATCACGGTGATTTATGAGGGCGCCGAAGACCATGATTTGGCCAAAATTGATCAGATAGACATGGAAAAAATTAAAGCCAAATTTGGCATCGTCGGGAAATACGTTTTATTCATGGGCACGATTGAACCGAGAAAAAATATCATCAGCTTGGTTAAAGCGTTCCGGAATTTGCGTTTGGCTTATGATTCCATTGCCAAAGATTGCCAGCTAATCATCGCCGGCGCCGAGGGCTGGAAAGACGAACCGGTTTATCAGGCAATCGCCGATGCTAATGCCAGTATTTTGGGAATTGCCAGCCGGCGGAATGGACGGGAAAGAAGAACCAGTCCGTTTGATTTGCGAAGCAAAAAAGAAATTGCTAAAGAGGGCGAGCGCCGTTCCCATGTTGAACGGCGGGAGAATCAACCTATAAAATACATCGGCTATATTTCGCACGATGAAAAGCTGGCGCTGTTGAGGCATGCGGAATGTTTTGTTTTTCCCAGCTTGTATGAGGGTTTTGGTTTGCCGGTTTTGGAGGCGATGACTTTAGGCGTGCCGATTGTTACTTCCAACGTGAGCGCGTTGCCGGAATTAACCGGTGAAAACGGGGCGCTTTTAGTTGACCCGAGCAAAGAAGCGGAAATCGCCGACGCCCTGCAACAGATTTTATCCGACCCGGGTTTGGGCGAGCAATTGAAAGTGACCGCCTTGGCCAGAGCGCAAGAGTTCAGCTGGAAAAAATGCGCCGAAGAAACTTTGGAAATTTATCGGGAAGTATACAAAGAGAAAAAATAAAATTAAACTTTTGGTAAAAAAATAATCCCTCGTTTAGAGGGATTTTTTAATTTGAGATTTTAAATAATCACCATGATCCAGAAGAAAATTATAAATAAAATCATTTGAGATAGCATGCCCCATTTGAGCGGAATGTCATCTTTCATTTTATTTAAAATCAGGGCATGATTTTTTTTATGGAAATCGGCGTACCAGCTTAAACATTTAATTTTTTTGACTTTATAAATCAAAATTAAAACGTCAGGAACGATAGCGGCGAGAATCGCCCAGGCCACGCTGTCGGTATTGGCAAAAGTAAAATTTCTAAATAAATATAAAATAAAAACCAGCAAAATCAAAACATCAAAAAAGCCGTAAAGCATAAAAGTTTTAAATCCCGCCGCCTCTTCTTTTTCGCCAAATCTAAAGCCCAGAAATTTTATCCCCATTTTTTTATCGCCGTGCGGGATAATATCCAAAATAAAATGAGAGAGCAGGCTTAAAATAAAAGCCCAGAAAGAGCTATGAATTTTTTTGCCGATAATTATCGCCGCCGCGGCATGAACTGTGAGGAACATTTTTGGAGATTATGTTTTATTGTGCCGAAGGAGGGAGTCGAACCCTCATGAGTTGCCCCACACGATTTTGAGTCGTGCGCGTCTACCAGTTCCGCCACTTCGGCCAGTTGTCTGGTAGCAGGGGGCGGATTTGAACCGCCGACCAATGGCTTATGAGTCCACTGCTCTACCACTGAGCTACCCTGCCGTGGATAACAATCAACAATTAACCGTTGACTATTAACAAAAATTTTTAATTAAAAGTTAACTATTGATTGTCAAAAGTTAATTACTGTTGCGGGGGCAGGACTCGAACCTGCGACCTGCGGGTTATGGGCCCGCCGAGCTGCCAACTGCTCTACCCCGCGATATTTTTCCAACTTTTATCTTAGCATAAATTTTTCTTTTTGGCAAGCGGTTATTCATTAAAACAATAAAGCAAAAAATCAACAAAACAATTTTGTTTTCATGTTCTAGTATTTTTATGTTTTCATAATTTCATGGTATAATGCAATCAATATGGGACAAGTGATTTCGGTAGTTAATCAAAAAGGCGGAGTGGGCAAGACCACGACCGCGATTAATTTGTCGGCTTATTTAAGCAAGCTCGGCAAATTTGTGCTGGTTGTGGATTTAGACCCGCAAAGCAACGCCACTTCCGGTTTGGGCATCGCGCGTGATTCTTTGGAAAAAGGCGTTTACGAAGTGCTGGCCGGTTCGCATTCTTTCCGTGATATTCTGCTTGACACCCAGCATGAATTTTACCGCCTCGCCCCGTCAACCATGGCTTTGGCCGGCGCGAATGTGGAACTGGTCAATTTGGACCGGCGCGAATTCAAGCTCTACGATAATTTGCTGGAAATCAGGAATGATTTTGATTATATCATTATTGATTGTCCGCCGTCGCTCGGCTTATTGACGATCAACGGCTTAGTGGCGTCTGATCAGGTTTTGATTCCGGTGCAGGCCGAATATTTCGCGCTGGAGGGCTTAAGCCAGTTGCTTGCCACCATTAATTTAATCCGCGACAACGTCAAGCCGGAATTGGATATTCTGGGCGCGGTGTTGACGATGTATGACAGCCGTTTTCGGCTGGCGAATGATGTTTTGCATGAATTGTACCGCTATTTTCCGAATAAGATTTTCCGCTCGGTCATTCCGCGAAATATCCGGCTGTCCGAAGCGCCCAGTTACGGTAAAACCATTTTAAGCTACGACCCGAAATCAAAAGGCGGCCGCGCTTATGAAAGATTGGCGCGGGAATTCGTTGACCTTACTACGGCCGGCGCTTATTAAAAAAATAATTTAATATTTTTATGCAAAAAACATCCGGCTTGGGCCGCGGCCTAAGCTCGCTCATCCCGCAAAAAAATCAAGCCACTCCGGCGAACAGCGCCACCGACTTCGGCATGGCGCCGAATGACCCGTTGGTGGAAATTTTGACCGAAAAAGAAAAGGTGTATCAAATGCCGGTGGAAAAAATCACGCCCAATCCTTATCAACCGCGGCAGAATTTTGATGAAGAGGGTTTGGAAGAATTGGCCGAGTCCATCAAAGAGTACGGCATTATCCAGCCGTTGATTTTGACGAAAATTTCCGACGGCGAGTATCAGCTGATTGCCGGCGAACGCCGATGGCGCGCGGCGCAGTTAATCGGCTTGAAAAATGTGCCGGCGATTATCCGCGATTTGGACGAACAAAAAAAATTGGAATTGGCTTTGATTGAAAATTTACAGCGCCAGGATTTGAACGCTTTGGAAATCGGAGCGGCTTATCGGAAATTGATTGATGAGTTCAATTTGAGTTTGGACCAGCTGGCGCAGAAAGTCGGCAAAAGCCGGTCGGCGGTGGCGAACACGATGAGGATTTTAAACACAGTGGAAGAAGTGAAAGACGCGATTAGAACCGGTAAAATCACTGAAGGCCATGCCCGCGTTTTGGCGGGGTTGCCGGCTGAGGACCAGAAAAATGTTTTGAATAAAATTTTGCAGAACTCATATAATGTCCGCGAAGCGGAAAAAGCCGGCAAGGAAGTGGTGGTGCAAAAGCACATTCGCAACCTTCGTTTTGACCCCGAGGCCAGGGCGATGGAAGAAAAATTACAGCAGGTTTTGGCCACCAAGGTGGAGGTAAAAAGATCCGGCGGCGCCGGACAGATTATCATCAAGTTTTTCTCCGACGACGAATTCCGGGAGATTATGAATAAGATTTTGAGTTAAAATGGAATTTTAAATTTAAAACCGTCCCGACTATCGTCGCGGGCGGTTTTTTTACTTGTCATTATTTTCTTAACTTATTCAGCGCGGAGCGGATTTTGGCTTTGGCCATGTTGGTCTTGGCGGTATCCAGCCAATCGGGGTTGGGGCCTTTGCGATTTTTGTCGGTGATGATTTCCACGATATCGCCGCTTTTTAATTTGTCATTCACGCTTACCAGCTGGCCGTTGATTCTGGCGCCGACGCACTGGTCGCCAAGCCAAGAGTGGACATGATAGGCGAAATCAATCGGCGTTGAATCTTCCGGCAGATCAATCACGTCGCCTTTGGGCGTGAAAACAAAAATTCGGTTTTGGAAAATATCCAGTTTGACGGTTTGGAGAAATTGTTCGTTGTTTTGGATTTCTTTCTGCCACTCAATCAATTCTTTCAGCCACTTGATATTCCGTTTTTTGAAGAAGCGGTTTTTTTCTTTGTATTGCCAGTGGGCGGCGACGCCCAGCTCCGCCTCCTCGTGCATTTTAATGGTTCGGATTTGGAATTCCACAACCTCGCCGTCTTCGGTGAAGACGGTGGTGTGCAACGACTGATAGCCATTAGGTTTCGGCTGGGCGATATAATCTTTGATTCGATTCGGCATCGGGCGGTACAAACGGTGAAGAATGCCCAAGACCGAATAGCAGTCGGCGATAGTCGGCACGATTACGCGCAAGGCGATTAAATCGTAAACCTTGGCGATATCGCGGTTGACATTCGGCTTTAACAATTTTTTATATAAGCTATACAGGTGCTTGGTCCGGCCATGGATTGAAAGCGCTTCGGTGGCGATATCGCTTTCTTTCAATTCTTTGGCTACGGTTTTTTTGACTCTTTCCAAATATTTTTCCTTGGCGTCGTATTGCTTGGGCATGATTTTTTGCAACCAGCGATAATCTTCGGGATAAACGTATTTAAAAGACAGGTCTTCCAGCTCGCCTTTGATTTGACCCATGCATAAACGGTCGGCGATTGGCGCGTAAATTTCCAATGATTCGGTGGCGATGCGTAATTGCTTGTCCGGAGGCAAAGCGTCCAAAGTTTTTAAATTATGAACGCGGTCGGCGAATTTAATTAAAATCACTCGGATGTCATCGCTCATGGCGATGAACATTTTTCTTAAATTTTCGGCGTATCTTTCCATACCGCGGTATTTAAGCGTGCCCAGCTTAGTGATACCTTCAACCAGCGTCGCCACTTCTTTGCCGAAATTTTTTTTCACTTCTTCCAGCGTCACGCCCGTGTCCTCCGGCACATCATGAAGCAGGCCGGCGATGACGGTCGCGGCGTCCAAGCCGATTTCCGCCAGCTTCTGCGCCGTGGCAAGAGGATGGATGATGTAGGGGTCGCCGGTCGCGCGCGTTTGGCCTTTGTGCGCCTCATTGGCGAAGTCAAAAGCGAGTTTTACCATATCAATATCGCCGGTCGGGTATTTTTCCCGCTCCATCGTTGTTATCAGCTTGGCGAATTCTTTTTGCGCGTCTGTGCTCATAGTTTGTGGGTATTATAGCAGGAAATGGGGAAAATACAAAAGAGACGGGTTTATCCCGTCTCTACAATATTTTAATATCCAATATCTATACGTGTTCTTTATTCGTGCATTTCGCCTTGCCATCTCGGCCTTCGGCCATGGGGTAGCCGTCATCCGGGCACAACTCGCCGGTGGGCTTGCCCCAGAATGCGAAGTCGCATTTGGGATATTGGTCGCAGCCGTAGAACGTGCCTTTGCGGCTGCGCTTGGCGAGAATATTTCCGGTTTTACATTTCGGACATTTCAAATTCAAATCCACGGCCGCTTCTTGCTTGATGTATTTGCATTTCGGATAAGCGGAACAGCCCTTGAATTCGCCGTATCGGCTTTTGCGCAAAACCAAATTGGCGCCGCACTCGGGGCATTTTTCATCCAAAAGTTTCGGTGGTTCTTTCACCACCGCTTCGCCGGCGCTGTTTATTTTTTTCGCGTTCTTGCATTTGGGATAATTGGAGCAAGCGAGGAATCGGCCGTAGCGCCCGACCTTGATCACCATCGGACTGCCGCATTTTTCGCACGTTTCGTCGGTTTTTTCTTCAGTCAATTCTTTCTTAGTCAATTCTTTTTCTTTAAGCTTGAGATTTTTAGCGAACGGTTCGTAAAATTCCTTAATGATCGGCTGCCATTTTTTCTTGCCGTCGGCGATGTCATCCAAATCCTCTTCCATTTTGGCGGTGAAATCATAATCAACGATATTGGCGAAATGTTCCACCAAGACATCATTGACTAAAAAAGCGATTTCCGTCGGTTTCAGCCGTTTTTTGTCCACTCGTTCCACGTAACCGCGGTCAATGACGGTGGCGATGGTTGGCGCGTAAGTGGACGGCCGGCCAATGCCTTTTTCTTCCAGCGCTTTTACCAGCGTGGCATCGGAATAGCGCGCCGGCGGCTGGGTGAATTTTTGTTCGGGATTGATTTTTAAACATTCGGCAGTTTCGCCTAGATTCATTGCCGGCAGAATTTCATCCTGGGTGGAAGTCGGATAAATTTTCGAGTAGCCATCAAATTTTATAATCTGGCCGTTGGCGCGGAAGGTGTATAGGTCGTCTTTAGTGTTAATATCGGCTACGGTCGCTTCCAACTCGGCCGGACTCATCTGGCTGGCCACGGCCCGTTGCCAGATCAATTGGTATAATCGGTATTGATTTTTATCCAAATCGTTTTTAATGTTTTCCGGCGCCAGTTTGACCGATGTCGGGCGGATGGCCTCATGCGCTTCCTGCGCGCCTTTGGATTTGGTTTTAAAGGTTTTGGTTTCCAGATAATTTTTCCCGAAATTTTTTTCAATGTAGTCCGCCGCTTCGCTTAAAAATTTTTGCGACAAATTCAGCGAGTCGGTTCTCATATAAGTAATCAAGCCGGTTGATTCGCCTTTGATGTCCACACCCTCGTATAATCTCTGCGCCAGCATCATCGTTTGCTTGGCGGAAAATCCCAGGCGGTTGTTTGCTTCTTGCTGTAAGGAAGAAGTGGCGAACGGCGGGAGCGGCGAGCGTTTTAAATTTTTCTTTTCCGCTTTGGCGACATAATATTTTTCTTTTTCCAATTTTTGCCAGAGCGCCTTGGCTTCTTTTTCCGACTTGATCGCCAGCTTGTCCAAGTTTTTGCCATCGGCTTTAAGCAGTTTGGCGGAAAATTTTTCGTTGCGTTCGGTCTGGAACTCGCCGGCAATTTCCCAGTATTCTTCAATTTTGAAATTTTGAATTTCGCGTTCGCGTTCCACGATTAAGCGAATGGCGACCGATTGCACGCGGCCGGCGGAAAGTCCTTTCGCCACTTTTTTCCAAAGGAAAGGGGAGAGCTTGTAGCCCACGAGCCGATCCAGCACGCGCCGCGCTTGCTGGGCGTCAACCAGATTCAAATCAATGGTTCGCGGATTTTTCAGCGCCTCGTTGATGGCATCTTCGGTGATTTCATGGAAAGTGATGCGCTTGGCTTCGCCCAAAGGCGTTTTTAAAATTTGCGCCAAATGCCAAGCAATGGCCTCGCCTTCGCGGTCTTCATCAGTGGCAAAATAGATGGCATCGGTTTTTTTCGCCAATTCTTTCAGCGCGCTGGCGTGCGCTTTGCTTTTCGCCGGAATCACGTAAGTCGGTTCAAAATTATTTTCCACATCAACACCCAAGTCCCTTTCCGGCAAATCGCGGATGTGGCCGAAAGACGATTCAATCTTAAAGGCCTTGCCTAAAAATTTGGCAATGGTTTTGGCTTTGGTGGGGGATTCGACGATGACTAAGTTTGCCATGTAAATAATTTCTAATAATTTAATTTCCAATTACGCGTTACGCATTACGCGTTACGAAAAAGTTATCTCCCAATCACGTAACTCTGTCCTCCCAGATTTTTTATCATCCCTTTCATCTCCATCATCGTGAGCGTCGCGGAGAGGTCATTAATTTTAAGTTTACTGATTTGAGCGATTTTGTCAATGTGAAGCGGTTCCTTGGATAAAACATTTAAGATTAATTCTTCGTTTTTATTTTCCGGCAAAAGTTTTTGGTTGGCGATAAAATCGGTTGCCTGTTGCAAGTTTAATTCTTCCAAAATATCCGATGTCTTCGTTACCAGTTTCGCGCCTTGCTTGATTAGATTATTGGCGCCGACTGAAGCGTAATTAAAAATACTGCCCGGCATCGCGAATACTTCGCGGTTTTGTTCCAGCGCGAATTTGGCGGTAATCAGCGCGCCGGACGACTCCGCGGCTTCAATCACCAAAACGCCCAAGCTCAAACCGGAAATGATGCGGTTTCTTTGTGGAAAATTCTGTTTTAAACCGCTCATGCCGATGGGATATTCGGTTAAAATGCCCCCGCCGTTCTCAATTATTTTCTTCGCCAGATAACGGTTGGATGACGGATAAACGCTTTGCCAATCCAGGCCGGAGCCGATTACTGCCACGGTTTTGCCGTGATTGTCCAGGCAGGCATTGTGAGCCAAGGCGTCAATGCCCAAGGCCAGGCCGGAAACAATGGTAATGCCTTGGCGCGCCAATTCGCCCACGATTTCATTGACCGCTTGCTCGCCGTAGCGGGTGCATTTTCTGGCGCCGACGACCGCCAAACAAAAATTATTCAAGCCGGCCAAATCACCGCGGTAAAAAAGCATGGTTGGCGGATGAAAAGTTTCTTTCAGCAGTTTGGGATATTCGGCGTCAGTGATTTTTAAAATTTTAAGGTCTTCACGAATTATTTTTTCCAGTTCCTCTTCCGGATTGATTTCGCTCCGGCGGATAATCACTTCGTTGGCGATATTTTCTTCCAGTCCAGCCGCCATCAAATCCATCAGATTCGCTCGCCAGGCCTCGGCCGGATTTTTAAAATAGGCAATGATTTTTTGGAAGCGGACCGGGCCGATGTTGGCTATTTGATTAAAGCCGACCCAATATTTTAAATCGTCAAAATTCCCCATAATTTTTAAGAATTTTCCGGCTATTGACAATCCGGTTTTTATCTGATAAAATACGGTATTGTTTAAGAGTGAAGTGGCGGTTATTATTCTGCCTGTTAGTTAAAAGCCGGATTGTCCCCCTCCTGATAATCCCGCTTTTGCAAATTATGGCTTTGTCTTTTTTGATGAGGCCATATGCTAACGGGCAGTATAATGGCTGTTATTTCAATCGCCGCGTAGCTTAAAGTCCGCACACCTCGAGCGCTGTCGGCAGGGTAAAGCGGTTTTCCATTGATGGTGTATCCTTGGGGACCTGATTGAGGTTCGAATCCTCACGCGGCGGTTTTGTTCTTTATAAAATATTTTTAAATAAACGGGCGCGTAGCTCAGCAAATTCAGAGCGCTCCATTACCGTGGAGAGGTCGGAGGCGAAAACCCTTCCGCGCCCACCAATAATTCGGAGGGAAGGTTCAAACCCTTGCCTCCGATTTAATTGAATTCGTTCATTCCCGCCGCCAGGCCTGAAGCAATAATTGTTTCAGTCGCTAAGGCGGCTTTTTTGACGGTTAAAAAAACGGTTTCGGTTTGGGCTCGGCCGATTTTTTCCAAGACATATTTTTCCGCGACGATTTTTTCCGCCTTGGCGGTTTTAATCCCGATTTTTATCCTAATGAAATTTTGCGCGTCTAGCGCTTGAATGATTGATTTAATGCCATTGTGCCCGCCGGCGGAAGAATTTTGCGCCAGTCGCAATTTGCCCAAAGGCAAGTCCAAGTCGTCGTGAATCACGATTATTTCCGTTAGTTTGGCTTTGAAATATTTCAGCGCCGCGCCGACCGCCGCGCCGGAATCGTTCATAAAAGTTTGCGGTTTGACCAAAATGATTTTTTCCCGCCCGATTTTGCCGGTTGAAATTTCCGCCCGCAGTTTCGCCTGCGGTTTGAATTTTTCAAAATCAAATTCGCGCCGAATCAAGTCCAGCGCCAGGAATCCAAGATTGTGCCAAGTGTTGGCGTATTGGGCGCCCGGATTGCCCAGACCGATGATTAATTTCATAAAATTTATTTAATGTTTTTTGGTTTTTATTTTTTGTGTCCGTTCTTGCAGTTTGGACGTTTCCAGCCGGATCGGCGTGCCGATGATATTGAATTCTTCCCGCAAATGATTCTGCAAGAACCGCAGATAAGAAAAATGCAAAATGGCCGGGTCGTTGACGTAAATTTTGAATGCCGGCGGATTGGCGCCGGTTTGTTCAATTTTAAAGATGTAAGGATTTTTTAGTCCTCGTCCGCGGGACGGCCGATGCTGTTTGATTCTAGATTTTAAAAATTCTGATAATTGTTTTTCGGAAATTTTAACGCCGGCGGATTTTTTGACGGCCATAGCCAAATCCAGAATTTTTTTGGCGCGC
>CAZLRS010000005.1:11932-12955 GCA_964562085.1 uncultured Gammaproteobacteria bacterium
CGGAAATGAAAATAATCGGCGCCCAGCTCAAATAGGGGAATTGGCTTTGATAATATTTGATGTAGCCGTTGACGGTATTAGTGTTCTTGTCCGCGATCAAATCCCATTTGTTGGCGACGATGATCAAGGACTTGGAATTTTCCAGAATCAGTTGGGTGACCTTTTTATCCTGGGCGTCAATTTTTTTCTGGACTTCGGTGACGAAAATCACGACATCCGCTTTTTTCACCGCGCCGGCCGATTTTTCCACCGATTTTTTTTCCAAACTGCCGGATAAAATTTTTCTTTGGCGCCTGATGCCGGCTGTGTCAATCAAAATGAAACGCTGATTTTTATATTCAAATTCAGTATCGTGCGCTTCGCGGGTGGTGTGCGGGATGTCGGTGACGATCATTTTTTCCTCGCCTAAAATCGCGTTTAATAATGATGATTTGCCGACATTGGGCCGGCCGACAATCGCCACTTTGATCGGCAAGCGGTCGTCAATCGGCGTTGATACGGCCGGAGGCAGTTTTTTTACGACCGCATCCAGCAAATCGCCGCAACCGGAACCGCTGGCGGCGGAAACCGGATTTGGCTCGCCCAAGCCGAGCTGATACAAATCATTGATGTTTTGCCGCCATTTCGGCGAGTCGGCTTTATTGCCGACCAAAATTGTCCGGTCTTTAAGTTTTTGTGAAATGATTTTTCTGGCCAATTCTTTGTCGGTCGGCAGGACGCCATCCTTTACATTGACTAAAAATAAAATCAGGTCGGCGTCTTTGATCGAGGCCTCGGCTTGTTTCAGGGTTTGTTTTTCAATCTCGCCGGAATGTTTTTTATCAACATCCAACCCGCCGGTGTCAATCAATTCAAATTCTCGATTCTGCCATCGTCCAATGTCAACATTGCGGTCGCGCGTGGTGCCCGCCACAGTCGAAACAATCGCTTTGTTTTTTTCAATCAAGCGATTAAACAAGGTTGACTTGCCGACATTGGCTCGGCCGATGATAACGACTTTGGGGAGAGATGAGTTTGACATAC
>CAZLRS010000006.1:0-7043 GCA_964562085.1 uncultured Gammaproteobacteria bacterium
CAACGCCGCGCTTAAACCATTGGTCTTGGTATCCATCTGAATGGCGGTAATACCGTCTTTGGTGCCGGCCACTTTGAAATCCATGCCTCCGCCCCCGTCTTCCAAATCCTGCAAGTCGGTAATGATTTTAAAGCGCTCGCCGTCAGACGCCAAGCCCATTGCGATGCCAGCCACCGGTTTTTTAATCGGCACGCCGGCATCCATCAACGCCAAGGTTGAACCGCAAGTTGACGCCATGGAGGATGAACCGTTTGAACCCATCACTTCGGAAACAACTAAAATGGTATAAGGAAATTCTTCTTTAGAAGGCAGAACCGGCTCCAGCGCTTTTTCCGCCAGCGCGCCATGGCCGATTTCCCGCCGACCAGGTCCGCGGAACGGTCCGGTTTCGCCGAAGGAAAACGGCAGGCAATTGTAAAAATGCATATAATGTTTTTTGGTTTCATCTTCGGTCATTTCATCCAAAATCTGCGCGTCGCCCGGAGCGCCCAAGGTGACGACCGATAAAATCTGGGTCTCGCCGCGGCTGAACAAAGCGCTGCCATGAGTGCGGGGCAATAGACCCACTTCCGCTTTCAACGGCCGGATGTCGTCAAATCCGCGGCCGTCCACCCGCAAATCGCGCTCCAGAATCGCTTTGCCGGCTTCTTCTTCTAAATAACGTTCAAAATTATTTTCCACGTAAGCGATAATTTCGGCGTGAGTTTCTTGGGCTTTCAATTGTTCAATAAATTTATCCAGCAAAACCTTGGCGATTTCTTTGCGTTCGCGCTTGGTGCCTTTCGGCTGATTGAAAAGATATTTATCCAGCTCGGGCGCAAAGAATTTTTTTGCCTCGGCAAAAGCCGCTTGCTTTTCCGCCAACGGCACTTCTTTACCCGCCTGGGCTTTTTCCAATAATTCATTTTCATCCTGCTTGGCCAAGCCGATTTTGCTTCTGATATCTTCAATGAAAGCCAAAAACGGCTGGGCGTTTTTAACGCCGAACTCAAACGCTTCAGCCATCGTCGCTTCCGGCATTTCTTTGGCTTCGGCGTCAATCATTAAGATGCCATTCGGACCGACCGAGAAAATCAATTTCATTTCCGATTGCGCCAATTGTTCCATCGTCGGATTAAAAACCAACTCGCCGTTAATTCGGCCGACGCAAATGCCAGCCAAAGGTCCGTGCCACGGAATATCGGAAAGATGAAGCGCCAAGCTCGCGGCCGTGATGCTCAAAACGTTCATAATGTTCTCATCATCATAAGACAGCGCGGTTACCGCCACCTGAACTTCATTTCTTAAATCGGGATTAAATAACGGCCGGATGCCGCGGTCAATCATCCGCGCGTCCAAGATTGAATTGTCAGTCGGACGGCCTTCGCGTTTGATGAATCGCGAACCTTTAATTTTGCCGGCAGCATACATTTTTTCCTGCATTTCCACCGTGAGCGGGAAAAAGTCCGCCTCCTTGGCTTCTTTGCCCATCACCGCGGTCGCCAAAACCATCGTGTCGCCATATCTTACAGCGCAGGAGGCATTGGTTTGTTGGGCGAGTTTGCCCACTTCCACCGTTAATTTACGGCCGGCCAATTCGGTCTCAAATTTTTGTTCTTTAAACATAATTTTCCTTTCTGCGGACCGGCGGGAACGTTTTATTTGAAAACAGCCGGCCTCTTTTTCAAGAGAACATTTGCTTTCAAATAAACGGCCTTTCCTGCCGGACCAAAATTATTAAACTGTTGCTAACTGCTGACCGTCGACCGCTGACCGTTTAAATTTTTTTCGGTAAGCGGTAAGCGGTAAGCTTTTATAAATTAAACCAGAAACAGAGGAGAATTAATCTCCTCTGCTGATTATTTTTCTTCAATTAAATCTTCACCTTCGGTCGCTTCCGGTTCAATCGCGGTTTCCGCCATCAGTTCCTCTTCCAAGCCCTGTTCTTGATCTTCAATCTGCTTAATCACTTTCAATTTTAATTTTTTCGCCAATTCATCAAAACTCTCCGGATTATCTTTTTTCAAGTATTTCAGCAACCGGCGCCTTTCCGCCACTTTGCGCAACAGGCCCCGGCGGGAAGAGAAATCTTTCTTATGAGTTTTTAAATGCTCGGTCAAGCTCTTAATTTCTTCGGTGAGAAGCGCGATCTGCACTTCGGCCGAACCGGTGTCATTTTCGTGCGTGGCAAATTTTTTGATAATTTGCTGTTTTTTCTTTTTATCAATCATATTGTCCTTTGACGCGATATTCCCAGCTCGCCTTTGCCAGCACGGCCGAGAAAATCGTCTTAATAATTATATGTTAATTACATTAGAGCATTGACGCCGATTTGTCAATAGAGCAAAAAACAAATTCTCCCTCCGGCTCCGGAGGGAGAATCGGAATTCAATTTAATAATTTTCGAACTGCTTGCCCGCCTCAATCAGCTTGCTTCCAAACTCAAATGGCTGGGCATAGGCCCGCCAAACCCATAGCCAGCAAGCGGCGGAAAAAACAATCAGAACGGCCAGCTTAACCCAATCTGACGGTTTCATCACTTGTTGGAAAATGGTTTGCTCGGGTGAGTTGTTTTTTGACGGTTTAGGCATACGAGTAAAATTTTTTAATTTTTAATTTTTAAATAATGTTTTACGCGTTACGCGTTACGGGTTACGCAACTCTCCAATGAATTATACCAAAAAAATAATTCTATTTCCACTTCTCCTGTTTGATTTTGCTTTTATCAAACTGCTCTTCGCTGTGCTCCGGCAAAAGTTGAGCCGGAACGCCAATAGGCATTAAGCATAAAACCCGCAAATCGTCCGGGATATTTAAAATTTCTTTCACGCTTTTTTCCGCGGTTTCATTGCCGTGGATTTGAATCCAGCAGGAGCCGAGTTCCTGTTCAGTTGTTTCCAGCCAAATGTGCTCGGCGACAATGGAACAATCCTCCAGCCAATCTTTACTGTCTTTTTCCCGGCCGATAACCGCGATGACCACTGGCGCGCCTTTGGCGTGAGACGACCAAGGCGTGGTTTTGGATAAGGCCTCAATCGTTTCCGAATTTTTCACGATAACCAAATCCCACGGGTAAAGATGGTTGGCTGACGGCGCGTACATCGCCGCCATTAAAATTTCATTTAATTTTTCCTCTGGAATCGCCTTGTCTAAATACTCGCGGACCGCTCGGCGTTTTTGAATCGCTTGAATCATAAAATTGAATTAATACTTTTAGTGGCTACTGGGAGTATCTCCTCGCTCTCGCTTTCCGCTCGAGCTTCGTCGCCCGGGGTAGCGTTGACTGCTCCCAGGGTCGCAGTCATCGGCGCTCGCTTCGCTTCGCTGCTACCCTGTTCAACTCCCAGTAATTTTATTAAACGGGTGGCTACTGGGAGTTGAACCCAGGCCAGTGGGACCACAACCCACTGTTCTACCGTTAAACTATAGCCACCATATTCGCTCCCTACAGGAATCGAACCTGTATCTTGAGCTCCGGAAGCCCACATTCCCTGCCCGAACGACGAACGACCATTGCGTCACTGGCAGGACTCGAACCTGCAACCACCAGCTCCGGAAGCTGATGCTCTATCCATTGAGCTACAGTGACATAAGACCGTTTTGACCGTCGTTCGGTCGGGCGGGTATCCATTGAACTAAAGGAGCCCGATTTTCGTCCCCGCGAGGAATCGAACCTCGATATCCAGCTTAGAAGGCTAGTGTTCTATCCATTGAACTACAGGGACGCGTTTAATTGAAAATATCTTTTTTAGAATACCAAAATCAACGCGAAAAGTCAATTGTTTTTGCCCTATTTTTTCGCCGAAATAAAAAGTTCTTATCAAAAAACTGAAAAAATGCTAAAATGAGAGTAATAAATTTATGCCAAAAATTTCCAATGAAATGGCATGGCTGTTGGACGTCTACGACCAAAGCCGGCCAAAAATCACTTCTCGCGACGCCTCCAAAATCAAACTTAGCCAATTGATTTCCAAGCTTGGTTTTTTTTATGAAAAATTAAGGAATGCGATTGACTATAATGAAGAACATTTAGTCAGGCGGAATTCTTTGGAGCGGTTTTTGCGCCGCCATCTTTTATTTTTGCAGGAAAAGAGCCCGTTCAATATCAGTCAGGGACTGATTTATGAATTTATCCGCGCCAAATATTTGCCGAACGACATTTTGCCGGAAACTTTGATTAATGAAATCGCCCAAATCATTAAAAAATATTTGATTATCATCCATTACGTGGAAGCAGGCAACTTCCGCCAGGGCAAAAGAATCGTTGATTGGCTGATTAATGTCGCTTCCAACGATATTGACGTCCATCTGGCGCCGAACGCGAAGGAAATGGCGATGGTGAATTTCATGTATTCGGAAATGGTCGGCACTTTGGCGTTCACCAAAATAAACATTGATGAAAAAGAAAAAAACCTCCAAATTTATATCGCCGTCTTAAGGACTTTGAACAAGGCGGATAAAGCGACTTTACGATTCTGCCTGCTTAAATTATACGCGCCGGACTGGGACAATTTCACCGAGGAAAAAATCAGCGAATTTTGCGGGAACCTGAAACTAATAATTAAAAAAATTGAACAGAATCTGATTCATCCTCTGGGTTTCCAGCTTACCCGGCTGATGCGGACGCAATCGGTTTTCTTTTCCACACTAAAAGAGGCGATGGACAAAAACCAAAATCAGTTGCCGGAATTATTGGCCGACCCGAAAGCGGTAAACGACAAAATGGAAGCGATTGCGGAAAAAAATTACCAAAAAATAAAGGGCAAGCTTATCCGAAGTATTTTCCGCATAATTATTTATATTCTGTTGACCAAAACCGTCTTGGCTTTTGTTCTGGAACTGCCTTATGACTATTTTATTCTGCAAACCGTCAACTGGCGCGCCTTGATTATTAATGTCGTATTCCATCCTTCATTGATGTTCTTCATCGCCATGACCATCAGCGTTCCGAGCAAGAAGAACACGAAAATCATTCTGAAAGAAATTGAAAAAATCATTTATGGCGGAGAAAGAAAAATCGTTTTCAAGCCGAAAAAAATCATGCGGCGCAATTCCGTCGGTTTCATTATTTTCAATGCGATTTATCTTATTCTGTTCGCCGTTTCTTTCGGCCTGGTCATCGCCGTCTTAAGAATGCTCCAATTCAACCTGGTAAGCGGAGTCCTGTTTGTCTTCTTCCTGACGGTGGTGAGCTTTTTCGGCTTTCATTTGCGCAATTTCGCCAATCAACTTTCGGTTCTGCCCCGCAAAGACAACTTGTTCAATTTTGTAGTCAGTTCTTTCACTCTGCCAATTATCCGGGTCGGTCGATTTTTCTCCAACAACTTTTCCAAGATCAATATCTTCCTGTTTATTTTGGATTTCCTGATTGAAACGCCGTTCAAGATGCTGGTGGAATTTCTGGAAAAAACCGTGTCGTTTATCAGGGAAAAACGAGAAGAAATTGTGGAGTAAAATTCCATTAAATTAATTTACAATTTTCAATTTTACAATTTTCCAATAAATGCCAGCTCTGCTGGCATCCCGCCTTGGCGGGATGATTGCGAAGCAATCAATAATTCAATTTTCAAATTTTAATCATTGTAAATTGAAAATTCATTGAAAATTAAAAATTGCAAAATTAAAAATCTTTTCTATGCCATCTCCTATTAAGCCTTCGTTCAAAACCGAACTTCTCCCCATCCTGCTCATCATCGCTTCGCTGGGGTTGAGCGTTTATTTTTATCAGCACTTTCCGGCGCGAGTGGCCTCGCATTGGAATTTCCGGGGCGAAATAGACGGCTACGGCAGTAAAGGGTTTATGGCTTTCTTTTTCCCCGTCCTGCTGTTGGCGATGTATTTGCTCTTTTTATTCATCCCCCATCTTGACCCGAAAAAAGAAAACTATGCTAAATTTGCCAATGTGTATCATATTTTCAAGGGCCTGATTTTGTCGGTTTTATTTTTAATTTATCTGCTCACCGGCTTGGTTAATCTGGGCTGTCAAATCAATGTCGGCATTGCGGTGGCATCCTTAATCGGCCTGATGATGGTTATTTTGGGCGCGTATATGGGAAAAATAAAAAGCAATTGGTTTGTCGGAATTCGCACGCCCTGGACGCTGTCGTCGGAAAATAATTGGGATAAAACGCATCGGGTCGGCGGTCGATGCTTTGTGATTTTCGGATTATTAATTATTATCGCGCCGTTTCTCCCGCCCGTCTTGGCCATGGTCGCCTTTTTCGGCGGAGCGGTTTTGGTAACATTAGGAACGATTGTTTACTCGTATTGGTTGTTTAGAAAAGAAAATAAAAAATAATAATGACGGCAATAAAAAAACGTCCTCACGGGACGCTTTTTTATTTAACATTTTTTATTTTTTTATAACTTTTACGAATTGTTTTTTGCCCCGCTGAAGGATTAGGCCGGCAACCGAAATTTCCAGCGTTAGCTCGTCACTTTGGACTTTCTCGCCCAGCCCGCCCTCTTCAGTGTCAAATCTTTTGTTCAAATCATCAATCCTGACAGCGCCTTCTTTAATTAATCGCCTCACTTCATTGTTTGATTTCGCCAAACCGGCGAGCACGAATAAATCCAAAACGCCGATTTTGCCATCTGGCAATTTACCTGCCGGAATTTTTATTTCCGGCATATCCGCCGGTTTTTGATTTTCCTGAAAAATCCGCTTAAATTCATCGGTGGCGATCTCCGCCGCTTTCTTGCCTAAATAAATTCTGACAACCTCATAAGCCAATTGCATTTTCACGTCCCGCGGGTTAACCGTCTTCAGCGCCAACTGGTTTTTCACTTCTGATAAGGTCCCGTCGGAAACATCGGTCAAAATTTCAAACGCCGGCAAAATCATTTCGTCGGTCCAGCTCATCACTTTGCCGTACATCTCCACCGGCGAATCAATTAAAGTAATCATATTGCCTTCGGTCTTGCCCATTTTTTTGCCGGACGGGTCGGCTAAAAGCTTGACGGCCAAAACAAACTTTTCTTTATTCTTAGCTGTTTTCATTAAGGTGCGCCCGGCCAGCATATTAAACATCTGGTCGTTGCCTCCGATTTCCAAATCCACGTCC
>CAZLRS010000006.1:7053-11990 GCA_964562085.1 uncultured Gammaproteobacteria bacterium
TTGATTCTTTCTTGAAACATATCCCGATCCATCATCTGCTGACCGGTAAAATGGGAAGCGGCGGAAATTATATCTTTGAGCGTCAATTTGCCGAGCCACTTGGAATTGAATTTAAAAATCAGCTTGTCCGTGTCAATGATATTTTTAATCTGTTTTTTCCAACCTTTTAGATTTTTCAAAACTTGAGCATGGGTGATCGGCTGTCTCACGCTTAATTTATCCGGGTCGCCGATCTGCGCCGTGAAATCGCCGAACAAAAAAACCACTTCATGGCCGAGCTCCAAAAATTTAGCGAGTTTTCTGATGGTGATGCCGTGGCCGATATGCAAGGTCGGCGCCGTCGGGTCATAACCGCAATAAAGCCGTATTCTTTTGCCGGACAGCAATAATTTTTTCAACGACGCCTTGTCGGGATAAATATTTTCCACCCCGCGGGTTAAAATTTCTTCCACCTTTTCCGGAGCGGTGATGATTTTAGGCATAAATAAAATGTTAATGATTGAATTAAATATAGCATAAAAATGACGGGGCGTAAAATGAGACGGATAAAAGGAATATTGGATATTAAGGATATTGGTTAATTTACAATTTTCAATTTTACAATTTTTCAATCCCGATGGCGAAGCCATCGAGGATCCACGATAAAGTCGGGATAAATTTTCAATTTTCAACCCTTCCCTATTACGTCATCCCAGCCCCACCTTTCACTGGGGTAAACTCCAGCTGGAATGACGGGCGTGGGGGGCAAGGGAAAATAAAAAGAGGAAGGTTGTTTCTTCCTCTAAAATTCAGCGCGATTAACGCGTGGAGCGTTTTAATCCTCCGCTTTCTCCTCTTTTTCCCATTCCTGGCGCCGCCATTCTCTCATCTCCGCTCGGCTGTCTGCCTCCTTTATAAAAAATAACAACCCGAGTAACCAAGCTAATCCCCCGCCTCCAGCGACAATCGTAGAGAGAACGGCTAAACTTACGCCGAATGCGGTGGGAGCCGTTATTACTTGCCACCACAGGTCGACCGCCACGCTAACCGCGAGCGCTAACCAAACCGAGAACCAAATCAAAAACTCAAAAGCTGAAGAACTCGTCTCCACCGACAATTCTTTGCTTTTCTGTTCGTTTTGCGCCATTATCTTTCCTCCTATTAAATTGTAAATTCCAGCTTAACAATAAAGCTTATTTGCTTATTGGCTTTTCAGCTGTTCGCCCAGTTTAACCAATTTTTCCTTGGCAGTCAAGAGTTTTTCTTTTTCCATTTCCACGATCGCTTTCGGCGCGTTGGCAATAAATTCCTTATTCGCCAATTTCACTTCCACGCTCGCGACATATTTTTTTAATTCAGCGATTTCTTTTTCCATTCGCGCCTTTTCCGCCTTGACGTCAACGCTCCCGGCCAAGTCCAGATAAATTTCAATTCCGCCCGCCATTGCGCCAACCGCTTTGGCCGGCTTAACGCCTTTGGTAATAATTTGCAATTCATTGATTCGCGCCAGCTTCTGAATTATTGCCGCCTGTTCCGAAATCAATTTTTCCCGCTTGCCGGCGATAATCAGAGCGTTCACCGATTTAGCCGGCTCAATTTTATTTTCCGCGCGCAAATTCCGAATGCTCGCGATGATTTCTTTAATCAAATTAAATTCATCGCCTTGGGCTTTGATTTTCTCCGCCTCCGGCCATTTTTCCACCATCAGCAATTTATCGCCGTTAAAATTTTGCCAAACGGCTTCGGTGATGAACGGACAGAAAGGATGAAGCAATTTCAAAATATTTTGCAGGACAAAAAGCAAAATTTTATTTTTGTCTTTTTCAATCTTGGCGATTTCCAAATACCAATCGGCAAAATCATTCCAAATGAATTGTTCCATGGTTTCGCCGGCGCCGGAAAACTGAAAATTTTCCAGATTATTTTTCACCGCTAAAATCGTTTCATTCAGGCGCGCCAAAATCCATTGGTCAGCCAAAGTTTTAGCCGCCGGCGCATGAGCAATGATTTCAATTTCATCCGCGCCGGCTAAAATAAAGCGGGAAATGTTCCAGAGCTTGTTGGCGAAATTCCTGAAGCCGGCGATTTTTTCCTCATAAATTTTCACGTCATTGCCGGGCGCGATGCCGATTAAAAGCGACAGGCGCAAAGCGTCGGTGCCGTATTTTCCAATCATTTCCAGCGGGTCAACGGCGTTGCCCAGCGACTTGCTCATCTTCTTGCCTTCTTCGGTGCGCATCATCCCATGCAGATAAACCGTTTTAAACGGAATATCATTCAAGCAATAAGCGGACATGATAATCATTCTCGCCACCCAGAAAAAAATAATGTCATAGCCGGTTTCCATTACCGAAGTCGGATGGTAAGTTTTCAAATCTTTGGTGTTTTCCGGCCAGCCCAAAGTGGAAAAAGTCCAGAGCGCGGAAGAAAACCAAGTGTCCAAAGTGTCTTCATCTTGTTTCCAGCCGTCGCCTTTCGGCGCGACCGCGCCAACGTGAATTTCCCGGTCGCGATACCACACCGGAATCCGATGACCGTACCAAATTTGGCGGGAGACGCACCAGTCGCGCAAATTTTCCAGCCAATGAAAATAAGTTTTTTCAAACCGTTCGGGCACGATTTTAATCAGACCTGATTTGACTGCATGGAGAGCTAATTCTTTAAGCGTCGCTTCGTCTTTTTTCCAATTCAATTTTTTCTTGTCTCGCAATTTGAATTTTTTGTCCACGGCCACAAACCACTGGTCAGACATCAACGGCTCCACCGGCGTATCACAGCGGTAGCAAACCGACAAATTATTTTCCACGTCTTCCTCTTTAATAAACAGACCCTTTTTCTTCAAATCCTTCAAAAACGCCTCTCTCGCCGCGAGTATCGTCATGCCCTCGTAGGGGCCCGCCTGGGGCGTCATTTTGCCATCAGGGCCGATTACCTGGATAACCGGCAAATCATTGGCTAAGGCCATTTGGTAGTCAATCTGGCTGTGCGCCGGGGTAACGCCCAAAACGCCGGTGCCGAACGCCGGGTCAACGTTTTTGTCGCCGATCACTTTGACCCTTACTTTCACCCGGCCGAAATCAACGTCAAATGTTTGGCCGAGATATTTTTGATAACGTTTGTCGTCGGGATTTACCGCCAGCGCGGTATCGCCGATTTTCGTTTCCGGCCGAGTCGTCGCCACCTCAAACGGCCCGTATTTAAAATAATACATTTTGCCTTTTTGCGTTTGATAATTCACCTCGTCATCGGCCAAGGTTGACTGGCACCGCGGGCACCAATTGACAATGCGGTAACCGCGATAAATCAAACCGTCGTCATGCATGCGGATAAACGCTTCTTTCACGGCTCGGCTTAAATTTTCATCCAAGGTAAAACTTTCACGCGACCAATCGCAGGAAGAACCCAGCTTGCGGATTTGCTTTCTGATGGTCGCGCGCGATTCTTCAACGTATTTTTCCACCCGCTTCAAAAATTTCTCCCGTCCGAGTTGATGGCGGTCCAGCCCTTCCTTGGCGATGATTTTTTCCACTTTCGTCTGGGTGGCGATGGAAGCGTGGTCGGTGCCAGGCACCCACAACGCCCGTTCGCCTTTCATTCGGGCGTAGCGGGTCATCAAGTCCTCCGTGGCCAGCGCGAGCGCGTGGCCCATGTGCAAGATGCCGGTGGCATTCGCCGGAGGCATGGAAATCGTGAACGGCTCGCCTTTGGTTTTCAAATTGTCGGGATTAAAAAAACCCGACTCTTCCCATTTCTGATAAATGCCGTCTTCAATTTCTTGCGCGTTATACGCTTTGGCTAATTCAATTTTTGACATAGGCGCGCCAATTGGCTTGGAAAATTAAGATAATTAAAGTTTAACCGATTTGGATAATTTTTTCAAGCGAACGACGCATGGAATATATAACGAATTATTTGCTATAATTACCTCATGGCCCAAACCATTAAAATTATCATTTATTTAATCATCGTCAACGGCTTGGCGGTTAATTTTTGCTTGGCCGCGGAACCGATTGATTCCGACAACGACGGTTTAAATGACAACTTGGAAATTTCTTTAAGAACGAATTCAATCAATCCCGATACTGACGGCGACGGCTTTAAAGACGGCGATGAAGTGTTCGCGGGCTACAGTCCGCTGATGGCTGGCGACGACAAAAGTTTGAGAAGAAAAATTGTGGTTGATCTGACTCGCCAAAAATTAAATTTTTATTTTAACGATGTCAAGCTTGGCGAGATTCCGGTTTCCACCGGCCTCATCACCATGCCCACTCCGACCGGCGAATTTTCAATCATTAAAAAAGTCCCGCTCGTCTGGTACAGGGGCGCGAATTACAATTATCCAAATACCAAATGGAATTTAATGTTTAAGCCGAGGTTTTACATCCACGGCGCTTTTTGGCACAACCAATTCGGCATCCGGCCGATGAGCCACGGCTGCGTCAATGTGAGTTATAAGGATATGGAAAAACTTTACAAATTCATTCGCGCCGGCGATGAAGTGGAAATCATCGGCCGAACACCGAGAGGAAAAGTAAAATAAAAAAATAGGCCTTAGGCCTGTTTTTTTATTCATTCAATTTACACATTACGCATTACGCGTTACGGATTACGAAACCAACCGTTGACATCCCACGCCGTTTAAGCTAAGATTACTCCTTGATTTTTAAATGACAAAAATGGCTTTAACTCCGAATCAGCAGGCATTTGAGCTGATTAAAAAACACAAAACAATCCTGATTGCTTTCAAAAAGGACTGGTCGGGCGACGCTTTGGCCGGCAGTTTGGCGCTGGCGGAAATTCTAAAAAAAATCGGCAAGCAAGTTGATATCGTCTGCCAGGATTTCAAACCCAGCCGCGAACTGGAATTTTTACCGACGGCTCAAATTAAAACAGCGCTCAACCAATTGCAAAAATTCATCATCACCCTAGATGTAAAAGAGGCTGGTGTACAAGAACTT
>CAZLRS010000007.1:0-1936 GCA_964562085.1 uncultured Gammaproteobacteria bacterium
TAAAAATTAAAGCATTAAAGCATTATTTATAAAATTAAAAATTATAAAATTATAAAATTTTATTCTTTTCCTAAAATAATCACGAAGTCCGCAGTGGATTTCAACGCGGCCGGATAATTTTTTGTCGGCGCCGCGCCGTAGATTTTTTGCAATTCCGCGGCGGTCGCCGGATATTGGTCGCCGGATAAATTATAAATAATGGTTTTAGTGTAATCCTTGGCATCCGCGTTGCCGATTTTTATCACTTGCAATCCCTTGGCGGTTAATTTGGTTTTTTCTTGGGATGCCCAGCCATTGATGGCGGTGCCGTTTTGAATTTCAATTTTCGCGTTTTCTTCTTGATAAGTTTTTTCCGTCATTGCCGGCTCTCCCGTTTCTTCCGCGGTTTCAGCAGTGGAAGTCGCTGTCGTGCTCGTTGCTTTTTCATCCGGCTTCGGCAAATTAGGCAAGGCCGGCGCGTTGACGCTGTTCAGAGGCCGTTCGCTTTCGGCGTAAAAAATGTATTGCCAAAGCGCTTTGATTTTTTCAAAATTGCCCCCGGTCGGAATTAACACATAAGCGCCATTGACCATTTGCGGATAAAGCAAGCCGTCGGGCGCGTCGCTCAAGGCATAGCTTTTGATATTGTTGATGTCAATATCTTTTCCCAATTGCGCCAAACGGAGCATTTCCCCGATATTCATGTTGGTTTTTATGTGTTCATTGTAAGCGGTGAGCAGGCTGTTGATTCTTTTGGGGTTGAAAAGCGTTGAGGCGCTGATGATTTTTTCTTTCAGCGCCGCGATAATTTTTTGCTGTCGGCGCGAACGAGCGAAGTCCGAGCCCTCCGGCCAAACCGCGTTCCGCGACCGGGCGTATTTAAGAGCCAACTCGCCGTCCAGGTGCTGTTCTCCGCTTTTTATTTTTAAAATTTCATAACGGCTTTCAATCGGGTAATCATTTTCTCGGCCGCGAATCGGATATTGATAATCAATTAAATCTCGTTCAACATTAATATCAACTCCGCCAAATTCGTCAATGACTTTTTCAAAGCCGTCAAAATCAACCACCACGTAATATTGGATTTGCGTCCCTAGCAGATCGTTGAATAAATCAACCATCGCCGGCCCGCCGTTGCCTTCTTGCGCTTTTTCCGCGTAAGCATGGACGGCATCGACTTTCGTCCAGCCGTATTTTTTCGTTGGCGCGCTCATATCGCGGGGGATGGAAAGAATTGCCGCTGTGTTGGCGCTTGGTTTTAAGCTGGCTAAAATAATGGTATCCGCCAAAGTCCCGCCTTCATGATTTTCGCCGCCGATGCCGATAATTAAAAAATTAATTCGGTCGGCGTTTTCGCCTTTCAGTTCGCGATTACCGCCGGTAATCAATTGTCCCAGCTGTTTAAATAAATTGAGTTTTGACAGGTTTTGCGTCAAGCTGCTGTCTAAAAAAATTATTGACGATGAAAAAACCGCCAAGCCGAGAATAATCAGGATGGCCAGGCAGCCGATGGTTTTTCGCCAAAATTTTTTGTTTTTCGGTTTCGCGCCGTCAGCCGGCAGAAGGTTGACTTGGAATTCAGGCGTCATGATGGGTTGGAATTTAGAAATTTTTAAATTTGACCGCTACCATTGAGCCGGGTTATCAACAATTTGAACTTTATTTTTATTATAATTGAACCCTTGAATTTTTGCAACCGTTTATGTTATAACTTATTGGTTGTTTGCGGTGTTTGTATTTTTTTCGATTTATGTTATAATTCATTTAATTAAATAAATTTTCACAAAAAGTGGACAATTCCTCCGACAATAATTTCAATTTTAGCGAATACGGCCAAAATAGCCAAAAAAAATCAGCTTTAAGGCGGACAGGCGGGTTTATTTGGGAAATGCTCAAGGTGGCTTTTATTTCCCTGATGATTATTCTGCCGGTGCGTTATTTTTTAATCCAGCCGTTT
>CAZLRS010000007.1:1946-3950 GCA_964562085.1 uncultured Gammaproteobacteria bacterium
AAGGGCGCTTCCATGGAGCCGAATTTTTACGACCACGAATATCTGATTATTGACGAGTTGACTTATCGCTGGTCCGAACCGAATCGGGGCGATATCGCGGTTTTTAAGTATCCGAAAGACACTCGCCAGTATTTTATTAAGCGCGTGATTGGCTTGCCCGGCGAAAAAATCACCATTGAAGACGGCAAAGTTTATATCCAGGCCAAGGATAAGGCCACGGAAATTCTGCAGGAAAACTATTTGTCGGCGGATTTGCAAACCGCCTTGCCCTTAAAGGGCTATGGCGCGGTGGAATTGGGGCCGGATGAATATTTTGTTTTGGGCGATAATCGGAATGAAAGCTTGGATTCAAGAATTTTCGGGCCAATTAAGCGCGAATTTATTATTGGCCGCACTTGGCTGCGTGGCTGGCCGCTTGACCGTTTGACGGTGTTTAATGCGCCGGAGTATAATCTCTAAAATTTTCAATTTTACAATTTTACAATTTTCAAACAATAATTTAATGTTAAAATTTAAAAAAGTTTTTTAAATTGAAAATTTTTAAATTTTTAAATTATCCCTCATGTCTCGACCAAGAAAAAATCCAATTAAAAAAGAAATGGAGGAAATTAACGCCGGCAAATCAGGCCGGAAAGCGAAAAAAGAACTGTCAATCGTAACTGGCATGCGCGATATTCTGCCTCAAGACCAAAAATATTGGGACGCGGTGCGCAACGAGGCGAAAAAAATCTCGCTTGACTACGGTTATGAGCAAATTGACACCCCAATAGTTGAATTGGCGGAAGTTTTTGTCCGGGGCGTCGGCAAGACCACAGATATTGTGGAAAAAGAAATGTATTCTTTTATTGACCAAGGCGGGGATAATTTAACTTTGCGGCCGGAAGCGACCGCGGCCGTCGTCCGCGCTTATATTGAACACGGCATGGTTAACAAACCCCAGCCGGTTAAATTATTTTACGCCGGCCCGATGTTTCGGCACGAAAAACCGCAAGCCGGCCGTTACCGCCAGCTTTACCAATTCGGTTTTGAGGCCATCGGCGAGCTAGACCCGGCTTTGGATTCGCAATTGATTTTGATGGGCTGGAACGCTTTGGCTGAATTAGGTTTGGAAACCACCATTCAAGTTAATAGCATCGGCTGTCCGTCTTGCCGCGAAGAATATAAGAAAGCGCTGATTAAATTTTATAAATTGAAATCAAAATTGTTGTGCGAAAATTGCAAGAATCGGCTGGCGAAAAATCCGTTGCGGCTTTTGGATTGCAAGGAAGACAGTTGCCGCGCGTTGCGCGACGAGGCGCCGCAGATTTTGGATTATTTGGACGAGGAATGCAAAAATCATTTTATGAAAGTGGTGGAATATCTGGACGAGCTGGATTTGCCTTATGTCTTGAATCCATTCATTGTCCGCGGGTTGGATTATTATACCAAGACCATTTTTGAATATTGGGCGGCTGAAGATAGCGAGGGCAAATCGGCGTTGGGCGGCGGCGGGCGGTATGACGGTTTAGTGAAGCTTATGGGCGGACGGGATGAAACGCCGGCTTGCGGTTTGGCGATCGGAATGGATCGGGTGGTGACTAAGCTGCGCGAGAGCCAGCTGGAATTTCCCGAGGCCTATCAGCCGGATATTTTTTTGGCGCAATTGGGCGACAGCGCGAAAAAGAAAGCCATTGTTTTGTATGAAAAATTAAGAAAGAACGGCTTTAAGGCGGCGCAGGCGTTTTATAAAAATAATTTGAAAGCCCAACTGGAATTGGCGAACAAGTTAAGCGTCAAATTCACTTTGATTCTGGGCCAAAAAGAAATCGGCGACGGCACAATATTAATCCGCGAGATGGAGGGCGGGGTGCAGGAAATTATTGATTTCAACAAAGTGGCGCCGGAATTAAAGAAGCGATTGGAAAAATACCAACCGAGCGTGGCTTTAATCGCGTCGGAAGAACCGGTAGCGGCGGACAAGTCCGCCTTCGTCCATCCTTCGCCAGAGGCTACGGAGCGGCACAG
>CAZLRS010000007.1:4050-11192 GCA_964562085.1 uncultured Gammaproteobacteria bacterium
CGTCCATCCTTCGCCAGAGGCTACGGAGCGGCACAGCAGGACTACGGCGGACAAGCAAGAAAAATTAATTTAATTAATAATTTATCTTTTAGAAAGCGAGGTGAAATTAAAGTGGCAGAAGTTAAACGCAAGAAAGGGGAAACCTTTGAGGCCTTGGTGCGCCGATTCAGCAAAAAAGTGCAACAGAGCGGACGGTTAATCCAAACCAGAAAAATTCAATACCATGAAAAAAAGAAAAATAAAACCGCGGTTAGAGCCGCGGCCGCCCGGCGCGAAGAGATTACTAACAAGATGGAGTATTTGAGAAAAATCGGCAAACTGCCGGAAGACCCGAGAGAACGCAAATTCAAATAATTTGTTTCTAAGCGAACTGCAAATTTCTTTTTTAAACGGGAAATTTGCAGGCGCGTAAAAATAAAATCAAAATCTTTATGGCTTTAGTTCAAACCATTGAATCCGATTTTTTGTCGGCGCTCAAAAACAAGGAGGAAAACGCCTTATCCACCCTAAGAATGCTTAAGGCGGCGTTGTTGAATAAAAAAATTGAAAAGCAAATGGCCAAAGAAGACATTCTGCCGGAGGAAGACATTATCGGCGTTATCAAATCGGAAATCAAAAAACGGAATGATTCGGTGGAAGCGTATATCCAAGGCAATCGCCAGGACTTGGCGGATAAGGAAAAAAGCGAAATCGCTATTCTGGCAAAATATCTGCCCGAGCAATTATCCGAGGAGCAGGTGAGAGAATTGGTCAAGCAGGCGATCGCGGAATCTGGCGCGGCCAGCGCGGCGGATTTCGGCAAAGCCATGGGCGCGACCATGGCCAAAGCCAAAGGCCAAGCCGATGGGGGCATGGTTTCAAGATTGGTGAAGGAAGAATTGGGAGGATAGTACTGTCCTTACGTCATCCCAGCGAAAGCTGGGATCCAGGATGCTAAATATTAAATCAGTTAGTAGCAAGGAACAAGTAATAAGTAACAAGAATTTGAATCTTTAAATCTTTTAAAAATTTAATCTCTAATACTTAAACTTATGTCTCAACGACTTTTATCCATGCAAAGGTCGTCCGCAACCGCTAAGACAGCGTTCGTTGTTGTTTTGGCGGCTTTTTTAATTTTTTTTCTGCCCGGCATCGCGCTGGCGCAGGCCGATTCGTCTTATGGTTTGAGTTCTTTTACCGACTCGGGCTTGGGCACGACCAATTTAATCGCCATGATTGCCAATATTGTCCGCTGGATTTTGGGCGTGCTTGGCGTTTTGGCGGTGCTGTTGGTTCTTTACGCCGGCTTCATTTGGATGACGGCGGGGGGAGATACTGCCAAAATTGCAAAAGCCAAGGCGATTTTGAAAAACGCGATTATCGGCTTGATTATCATTTTTTCTTCCTTTTCCATCGCTTCGTTTTTAGTAAGCCATTTCAGCGGACAGGGCGGCGGTAATGGTCAGCCGACCGCGCCCGGCAGTCCGGGTGATTTCGGCCGGTGGGGCATTGGCGCCGGGCCGATTGAAAGCGTTTATCCCGCGCCCGGGCAATCCGGGGTTTCCATTGATACCGGCATTATCGTGACTTTCAAAGAACCGATTGACCCGTCGACGATTGGCGCCGGCGGAGCGATGAAGAACGCGGTCATTTGCAAATTGGACGATGAGAATAAATGCGAGGAGGAGACCGATTTCAGTTCGGATAAATTTATTGGTTCAACGGTCGCGGCCAGCGCGGACAATAAAACTTTTACTTTTACGCCGAGCAAAAATTTAGGCAATGACGACAGCCAGATCCGGCGTTTTCAGGTGCAACTGACCGGCGACATTAAATCAGCGAAAGGTGAAGATATTTTCGCGCGCTTGAGCGGTAATTTATACAAGTGGTCGTTTTCCACCAACGGCAAAATTGATTTGGACCCGCCGGAGCTTTTGAGTTTGACTACCGGCGTTTATCCGAGTCCGGATGCTTCGGCGGATACTTACACCACAGCGAGTGTTCCGACGCCGACTAAATTTTCTATTACGGCGGATGCTCAAAATATTAAATCGGAAATAACCGCTAGTTATACTGCAGTTGCCACGACAACACCAAATACTCCGTCCGCAACCTTAAGCGGGACATATATCGGCGACAAAACCGGCACAGTTACCGTGACGATTGGCAATGGCAATGCGGTGAATGTTGCGGGTGCGATTATTTACACTGGAACTTATAATACTGCCAGCAAAAATATTACCATTTGTAATGGTTGTGGATTAACCTTTACTCTTTCTAGCGTGGCCGCGGATGGCAATCGGTGGACATTTTCCGTGACCGCTCATCAAGCCGGCGACAAGCTTCAAGTTTTAAATAACGGCCAGATTGCGAAGGAGTATGTTTTTGGGACATTGGCAGCGGGAATTACTGAATTAACAACATCAGACAGTATTTTAAAAACTTGTGGTAGTGGCGAAAACTGTGTATTACAAACAGTTGCCACGGGTTTGGCCTCAACTGCCTATGATTTGAAATTTACCGGCAGTTCTGACGCTATTACCGTTGAAAGACATCCCGGCGCCGACGCCAAAGAAAATCAGACAGCCAATGGCGCTCGCGACGCTTTTCGCAACACGGTTTTTCAGATTAACTTCAACGAAGCGATTAACCCGGCCATGGTTGATAAGATTACGGTTAAATATGATAAGAATAATGACGGCGCGCCTGACGAATCGGTTAATAACGCCCAGATAGAAATTTCCAATCAATATCGCACGATTGAATTAAGAGGTCCGGATGAATGCGGGGTTAATTCTTGCGGGAAAAAGATTTATTGCTGGCCGGTCGGCGATAAGGTTAATAATAAAGAACCGGACGCCACTAAATATACCGTTGAAATTCCGGCGGTGCCATTAATGCCGGCTAATGATGCGAAATGTAATGCCTGGGGTGGAAAAGACATCAAGGATTTTTCTGGTAGTACTGATATGACGACTCATAGATGCGCCAAAACTATTGGCAGTAAAACCGTTTTTTATCCCAAAGCGGGAGCGAACGTTTTCGGCATTGTTGACATGGCGAATAATTCTTTTAATGGCGGTTTTAATACTTCTACTGATAGCGCAACTGGAAAAGAGTTTGGCTTGGCTAACGGCCAAATCGGAAGTAGCGACGGCCAATCAAATTTACCGGCTTATAAGTTAGAAAATGGCAGTCAGGCGTCGGATAATTTTGGCGATAATTTGACCTGGTCTTTTTATCTTTCCAGCCAGATTGACAAAGACGCGCCGTTGATTGAAAAAGTTAATCCGGCCGGCGACGCGCAGGTGGAAAAGGCGGATCAGGCAATTGAAATCACCTTTGACCGCTTGATGCGTAGCGCCACTTTGAAATCGGGTTGGGGCTATGGCGCCACGCAAAAAGATAAAGATGAAAGATATGTGGCATTGCAAGCTTTAGCCGGCAGTCCTATCGGTTATTGGGTGAGTAAAATTAATGTTGATATAAACAACGATAACTGGGCGGAAAAAACCATCGCCAAAATTGAACATAATCAATTTTCCGATGCCACCCAATACGGACCGCTGGTTGGTTCGGGCGTGGAGTCAATCACTCAAAATTGCTTTTTGCCGAGCGCCGGGCCGAAGGAAGCCGGTAAAGACGGTCAAAGTTGTTCTTATGATAATGGCCTTTTAAGCACTGGTTGCGCGCCGGTTAATAAATCAAACCCCGCTTCTTACGGCTATTTGAATTGCAAACAAATTCAGGGCGCCGACGAATGCGCTAACAGTAAAGTTTGTATGGCTTCATATTTTGACAAGGAAAAGGCGGACACTTATTTGGGAGGCAGTTGGGTGATTACTAAAGATTTTAGCAATATTACCGCGCCAACCGGCTGTTGTTTCGGCTCATGCCAAAATATCAGCGATTTAAAAACTTGCGCGGATTTGAAAGGAGTCGCTTATACCGATAATAGCAAGTGCGTTTCGGACGAGGATAAGCCGGGAATTATTTTAACGACCAAAGTGAAAGATGAAAACGAAACCGAGCAATGTTGCTATGGCAAAATATCAACATCGCCGGCGCCGTAAAATTTTCAGATAAATTTCAATGTTTTTAAATTTTAAAAACAAAAAATCATTCGCCCTCATCGTCATAATTGTCGCGACGGGATTTTTGGCTGTGGCCGGAAATGTTTGGGCGCAAGCCGATTCGTCTTTCGGCTTAAGCGCTTTTACCGGTTCGGGTTTGGGCCAGACCAATTTAATCGGTTTGATCGCCAACATTGTCCGAGTGATTGTTGGCGTCATCGGCGTGGTTTTAATCGGTTTGATTTTATACGCCGGTTTTCTTTGGCAGACGGCCGGAGGCGATGAGAACAAAATTGCAAAAGCTAAAGCCATTTTGAAATCGGCGATTATCGGTTTGATTATTGTTTTTTCCGCTTTCACTATTGCGTCGTTTATCGTCAATAAGTTCGGTTCAGCCACCGGCGGAGAGGGCGATGAGTCGTGTTCGCCCGTAGGAGCCAGCAGTTCGTGCGGCGTCAACGGTTGCGGTACCAGAATTTGTTTGGCTACCGGCTTTTGGGGCGCGTGCGATACGAGTTCTTGCATTGACCCGTTTGTTGGTCAAAAATTCAGTTATTTGTCCGGTTTTAAAGATGACAGTATAACCGTCAAAGGCGGAAGTACTTGGCAGAAAAATATTTCTACGAATTTCCGTGGCGCCATTGGCATTCCGGCCAGCGCTTTGTTGCAAGTCAAGGGCTCCGCGCAAAATCTCGGGGGCACGATAGGCGGAATGAAATTATTAATCGCTGAAAAAGGGAATAACTTTGATGAGGCCGGTAATTTTGCCAATTTGCCATCGGACGCGGAAAAAATTGAAGGCGTTTATGCCGGCTGGAATACTGCCAATTATCAAAACCTTAGCCAGTATCAAGCGAAAATTAACGCTATCACCGGCGGATTCATTTCCTCTGAATTCCAATCCGGAGCGATTGATACGATTATCCGGCCGATTCATTGTTTCAACGGCGTTAAGGATAGCGCTGAAACCGACATTGATTGCGGCGGTGATTGTGGCGCCTGCGATGGCGCGCCTTGCGACAAAGATACGAATACGCCGGCGTGCGAGCCGGATAATTTCGTCTGCCGTTCCGGCAAATGCAAACAAGCGGATTGCCGTTGCGCCGCTTTCCCGATTATTGATTATATTTCACCGGCTAAAGACGTGAAAAGGGACACTGATTTTAATCGACCGGAAACTTGGGTTGATGATGTGCCTAGCGGCGCGTCCGGAAATTACATTACGATTTGGGGCCGGCATTTCGGCGATGAGCCGGGCGAGGTTTGGTTTGGCGAAACTAAGGCCAATTTGAAATTAACCGTCGGTTGCGATGATGTTTGGTCCGATAGCCAGATTATTGCCGAAGTGCCGGCTTCAACTGCCGGGGATTATGAAGTGACGGTTGTGACTAAAGACGCTTTGGCGAGCAACGGGAAAATTTTTGTAATTAATAATATTAACCGGCCGGGAATTTGCGCGGTGTACAATAAAAATTTTTTTGATAACCCGATTAATCAGGGCAAAAAAATCAGCGCCGGCAAAGACGGCGATGCGGTGCAAGTTATTGGCAATAAATTTTCTTTGAACGGAAACGGAGCAATGGTTTGGAGTTTCTCGCCGGCTAACGTCATCAGCGCCAAGGTGACTTGGCATAATGCCACCAGCGCGACGGATATAGTGCCGGCCAATAAAAAAGGCAGAACCAGCATCCAAGTTTTTAATGTGAGCGAATATAGTAATTTTTATAAATTTATCGTCAGTCCGGGCGGAATTGGCGACCCATGCGGCATGGAAGGGGAGGCGATTTGTTCCGCCAAAGAAATTTGCCAAAGCAATTTGACTTGCCGGCGGAGCGATTGCACTTGCCAATTAGCGGCCGGCGCTTGCGCGCCTCTAACGGAACAAGCTTGTAAAATTGGCCAGTGCGATGGCAAACAAGTTTGCAATGCCAAGGGCCAATGGAACGCTTGCGTTAAAACCGATTCAAATTGCATTCCTTATATCGGTTCGGCGCCCGCGTCGCAATCGGTTTACGCCTGGGCGTTTTCCAAGATAGCAACCGCGCAGGTGGAATTATGCGGTAATAATGTTTTAGATATTGGCGAGGATTGCGATACGGTTGATGGCGGGACTCAATTTAAGGATGGCAGGGATACTTGCGCCAAGCGTAATTTAGGCGGCGGCGTCGTGTCTTGCGTCAAGTGTAAAGTTGATACTTCCGGATGTTCCGGCGCGATTACTTATCTGGGCGGGGCCGCTAGCCAATCGGTTTACGCTTGGGCTTTCACCAAAATTTCGTCCGCGCCTTTTCCGGCGCCGGAAGTGATTGAGGATTGCAGCCGCACCCCCGATTGCGCCGAAGGCCAAAAATTGCCCAGCCCGACGCCTTGGAGCGAATGGAAAAAAGGTAGGAGTTTGGCGATTGATGATGAAAAAGCGTGCTTGAACGCTGTTATCTCCGCGCGTTTTAATGCGCAGATGGATTCAACGACCTTGATTGCCGATAATATTAAAGTTTTTGAATGCGTTGATGCAAATTATAATAGTTGTTCGGCGATTAACGGCAAGATTGAAGTTAAAAGCGATAATAGTGAAAAAACGAATGATTATTTTGTGTTCACGCCGTCGGTTAATTTGAAACCCGGCAAGTGGTATAAGGTGGTTTTAAGGTCGGGAATAAAAAGTTATGTCGGCGTGCCGATAAAAATTAAAGCTGATATTGTCAGCGCCAGAAAATGCAATATCAATGGCATCACCGACTCGGCTTATTGCTGGAATTTTGAAAGCCGGAGCTCAGCGACTAATTTGGCGCTGACTGCCGATTATCAATTCAATGGTGATTTTACAGACGCTTCGGAAAATAAGCTGGCAGTCGTCAGGGATAAGAAGAAATATAAGTGGCCGACGTTTATTGATAGCGGAGTCGGTCAAGCCGTTTATTTTGACGGCGCGGATGATTATTTGGATTTCAGCGCCCTGGATGAAAAATTAAAAGGTAAAAACGCTTTGGAAGTTTCAGCCAGAGTAAAGGTTGATGACGATACCGTGATGCCGATAATTTTAATTCAGCATCAGCGGGAGCGGGGATTCTATTTATCTTTAAACCATTC
>CAZLRS010000008.1:0-11077 GCA_964562085.1 uncultured Gammaproteobacteria bacterium
TCCTACAGAAAGTCCTTTTTGTCATTTAGTTGATCCGAATTGGATGAAGAAGAAACGCGGGAGCAGGCGCTGGTGGAGAAAATCGGCTTAGCCGAGTCATTCCGCCGAATTGCCGAATTGGCGAAAAATCCAAAGGTGGCGGCGGTCGGCGAAACCGGATTTGATTATTTTCGGTTTCGGGGCGATAAGGAAGAGACGATTAAAATTCAAAGAGAATATTTTTTGAAGCACATTCAACTGGCCAAAGAAAATAATTTGCCCCTGATCGCTCATTGCCGCGGTGATAAAGAAAATCCGCGCCAGGCCTATGAAGAGATTTTAGCGATTTTGACGGACCCGCCTTCGCTAAAAAGCTACGGCGAGGCAAGGGGCGTCATTCATTGCTTCGGTTCGGATTTGGCGATGGCTAAAGAATTTATTAAAGCCGGATTTTATATCGGCATCACCGGCATTGTCACTTTTGCTAAAAAAGCGGAAGAATTGCAATTAGTGGCCAAGGAAATTCCGCTGGAAAAAATTTTAATTGAAACCGATTGCCCGTATTTGGCGCCCGAACCGCATCGGGGCGGAAGGAACGAGCCGGCCTACGTGGAGTTCGTGGCGAAAAAAATCGCGGAGCTGAAAGGGACCAGCGTGGCCGAAGTAATTGAACAAACCGGCAAAAATGCGGAGGAATTGTTTAAAATATAATTTTCAACCACTCTCATCGTCATTCCAGCGAACGCTGGAATCCAGGGTGCGATTGATTAACTTGGCAGAATAGAAGGGGTCAGTAAAATATTATTACAGTCTATATTTTAGTTAAATAAAAAAATATTGCTATCAACTTACTTTTGCAAATCCTGGATCCCAGCTTTCGCTGGGATGACGTACTGTGGTGTTTTAGAAATTAGAAATTTACAAGAATGTCTATTTTGAAATGTAAAATTCATCTTATTATCGTTATCGCCGTGGCGGCGATTTTTGGCGTCGTTTATTCCAGCTTCTATTTTTCTCTCCGTCCCTCGGCCATGGACAATGACATGTGGATTTTTAACACGCCGGATGAAACCGCCAATTATTTTTTTATTGATAAATCCGTCCGCGACAACAATCTGAAAGAATTTGAAGCGCTCAATCTGTTTTCCGGCGAATTGAATTTGGTCCATCCGCGCTCCACGACCGTCGTGGACAAATATATCGTGCCGGGCAATTTTCTCGGCTTCATTTTGACGATGCGGTTAATGGCCAAGGCCTTTACGGCCGCTGCTGTTCCTTTTATCACGCCGGTGATTTCCATTTTCGCGGTGATTTGTTTTTATTTTTTAATCAAAGAAATTTTCGGCGAAAAAATCGGCTTTTGGTCGGCGCTCGCCTTGCTGGCGTTGCCGGCTTTTTGGTATTACAACGCCCGCTCGCTGTTCGGCAACATTTTATTCATTGATTTTTTGATTATCGGTTTTTATTCGCTGCTGAGATTTTTCGGTAAAAAAAATTTGATTAATTTGGCCTTGGGTTCGCTTTTAATCGGTTTGGCTTTGACTATTCGGACCGGCGACGCGCTCTGGGTGGCGGTTTTGCTTTTTCTGGTTTTCTTTTTTCAACGGCGGCAAGTTTCTTGGGGCTACTTGTTATTTGCCGGTTTTGTGATTGCGCTCGCTTTTATGCCGATTTTCGGCTATCAGGCGGATTTGTACGGCAGTCCGCTGGCGACCGGTTATAAGCCGGAAGGGTTGGAAGCGCTGGCCGGCGGCGGCAACGCTTGGGCGGCGCTGGCGAAACAATTTATCGCGCCGTTCGGCATTGATTTTTATCATTTGATTTATAATGTTTATAATTTTTTCGCCAAAATGTTTTTTTGGTATTTTGGGCCGGCAATCGCGGGCGCGGTTTTGATTATTTATCACTGGTTTCGCCGGAAACTTGACCCGAAAATCAAAGCGTATTTTGCGGTTTCGGCCGTTGTTTCCGTTTTGGTTTTGATTTATTACGCCAGCTGGCTGGTGATTGACAATGTGATTTTCAAGGGCATGGTCGGTTCGTCGCAAGTGCGTTATTTTTTGCCGGTTTATATCGTTGCCATTCCGCTCGCCGTTTATTTTCTGAATTGGCTTTTTTCCTGGGTGGACAATAAAAAAATAAAAATCGTTTTGGGCGCGATTTTGGCCATGATTTTTTTGGGCTTGTCTTTGAACGCGGTTTGTTTCGCCAGCGAAGAAAGCTTGGCCTCGGTGGCCAAGACCGTTAAAAGCTATCAACAAATCAATCAAACGGTGAGGGGATTGACCGAAGAAGGCGCCGTGATTATTTCCAGTTACAGCGACAAATTATTTTTTCCGAAACGCAAGGTGATTTTTTATTGGCGCGAGGAGCGGTTTTTGCAGAATATCGCCTTGATCGCCAAAGAAGCGCCGGTTTATTTTTACGATATTGACTCCGGCCGGGAAATAAAATTTGCCGAAGAAAACAGCGATTTGAGGTTTGAATTGGTGAAGCAGATTAATGAGAGGGAAGGATTGTATAAATTAGTCGTAACGCGTAACCCGTAACGCGTAACGTGTAATTTATTTGGGCGCTCAGGATTTGTAATTTTCAATTACGGGTTACGCATTACGCGTTACGAAATGCCGTTAATTGTTAGCCATGAGCGGTTAGTGCTTAAGTCACTAAAATTAATAAAAGCATATGTCTACCTGCATTTTTTGTAAAATCATCGCCGGGGAGATTCCGAGTTATAAAGTTTACGAGGACGAAAATGTTTTAGCGTTTTTGGATATTACGCCGGTCAATGCCGGCCACACTTTGGTTGTGCCGAAAACGCATTATGAAAATCTGCTGGATTTGCCCGAGGATTTGGCGCAAAAATTGATCGCAGTGATAAAAAAAATCGCGCCGGCGATTTTAAAAGGCGCGAGCGCGGAAGGATTTAATTTGGGTTTGAATAATGGCAGTGTCGCCGGGCAATTGGTGCCTCATTTTCATTGGCACATCATGCCGCGGTTTGCCAATGATAATTTTGAACTTTGGCGCGGCCGAAAATACGAAGCCGGCGAAGCGGAAGAAGTTTTAATGAAAATTAAAGAAAATTTATCCCCACACCTTCCTACAAGATATTAAACCGTGTAGAGAAATTTTTATGGTGTTTATTTATTCCCGAGCAAGTTGAGCGGTATTTTGGGAAGGTGTGGGGATTTATTGAATATTTAATTTATAAATTCCTGCCGATGTTCCGATTTGGCCCGGGAAATATAAATTTTTTCCTTTGGCGTCAAGCATCAGGCCGCTGACGGCGTCCGGCTCGGCCAATTCCGTCATATTCCGCAATTCGCGGTCGTCCAATTCAATCACGCGCGCGGCGTTGTCGAGCGCGAAAATAATATGCCGTCCCTCATTATGCCAAAGGGCGGTTTTTATTTTTTCCCCAAGCCGGGTGATCAGTTCCGGGTTTTTTTGATTGAAATTATAAATCCAGATTTCCCAGTCATTGTAGAATAAAATCGTTTCATTATTCAGCCAATCCAATCCCTTGCCTGTCGTCGCGATAGTTTTGTTTTTTCTGCTCGGGTCAACCACGAACAGATTTTGCTCGGCTTGGTCCAAGAGAATCAGCCGAGCGGATTTTTGGTTGATGAATCGGCAGCCGGCGCATTTTATTTTTTCCATTATTTTAATGTCTCGGCTGTTTAGAATGTGGCGATATAAAATATTATCGCTTAAGGCGTAAATTATTTCGCCGTCAGCCAAAAAATCGCTCACATTGATAATTGACGCGATTAATTCCTGTTTTTGGCTGAATAAATCAAGGCGCCAAATTCCGAGTTGATTCAAACCGTAGACCGTATTGTCATTTTCCAAATCCCATTTCAACGCCGAGTAATTTTGGCCGGCGATCGGCTCGGCCAGACAGCGGACGGCGCAGGCCTCGGCATTAGCGAGGAAAAAATCATTGCCGGCTTGCAGGATGATTTTTTTGCCGGTGTTGGACCAGCCGATGATTTTCAGATTAACGCCGGCGGGCAAATGGCCGATGGCGAATGTCTTATTGTCTTTCAGTTGTAAGAAATAAGCGTTATGGCCGGCGTCAAGAAAAGCGATTTTTTCTTTATCCGGCGATATTTCCCAGTCCGTAATCGGCATGGTTTGAATCAATTCCGGCATGGCGTTTTTCCATAAAATCACATCTTCGGCGAAAGTGGTGGCGTTTTCATAAATCGTCAGTTTTTTTTGCCAATCGCGGTAGCCGGATTTGGTTAATTTAATTTCGTAATCGCCGGGCATCAGCTGTTCAACTTTGGCCGGCGTTTTTTTATTGTAAAAGACATTATTAAGATAGATGTCGGCGCGGCGGGGAGCGGAGCTCACGATTAAAACGCCGATTTTTTGCACCCGTCCTCGTTTGAAATTATAACGATACCCTTGGGTGTAAAACACAATCAAGGGCGCGGCGATTAAAAAGATAACAGCGAAGCCGGCATAGACGAGACGGCGATGCCAAAGGTTCATGGTAGTATTTTTTCTCCCCCTTTATAAGGGGGAGATTAAGAGGGGGTAAAAGATGTTTTATTTTACCCCTCCCCAGCCCTCCCCTTATAAAGGGGAGGGGGGTTGGTTTTTAAATTTTCTCAATTTTCGCGCCGAGGGCTTGCAACCGTTCCACGATTTTTTCATAACCGCGTTCAATTTGATAAATGTTGTCAATTACGGTTTCGCCTTCGGCGATGAGGCCGGCTAAAATCAAGGCCCAGCCGGCGCGCAAATCCGGACTTTCCAGTTTTCGGCCGACGAGCTTGGTCGGGCCGTTGACCACGACGCGGTGCGGGTCGCACATAATGATTTTGGCGCCCATTTGCACCAATTTGTCGGTGTAAAAAAGCCGGCCGTCATAAATAGTTTCGTGAATCAAGCTTTGGCCTTCGGCCTGCGTCATTAAAACGGTAAATGGCGCCTGCAAATCGGTGGGAAAACCGGGATATTCGCGGGTGCGCAATTCCACGCCGGAAAATTTGCTCGGCTTGGTGATGATATAGTCCTCGCCGATTTCCAATTTGGCGCCGGCTTTTTTCAGCATCAATAAAGCGGTTTCCAGATGCGCCGGATTGCAATTCGTGATTTTAATTTCACTGCCGGTGATTAAGCCCAGAATCACGAACGAGCCAGTTTCAATCCGGTCGGGAATCAACTCGCAGGTTTGGGCGGAGATTTTTTCCACGCCCTCAATCGTGATTTCCGGCGTGCCCGCGCCTTTGATTTTAGCGCCGCAAGAATTCAAATAATCGGCCAAAGCCGGAATTTCCGGCTCCATGGCGGCGTTGATGATTTTCGTCTCACCTTCGGCCAAACAGGCAGTGAGCATTAAACTTTCGGTGACCGTGACGGAAATCCAAGGCAGAACGATTTTCGCGCCTTTTAATTTTTTCGCTTTTAAAACAAAATTATCGGTCCGGTCGGACACCTCGGCGCCCATGGCCCTGAAACCGTCCAAAAACATATCAATCGGCCGTTGGCCGATAACGCAGCCGCCCGGGTGCGCCATCGCCACTTGGCCGAAGCGCGCCAGCAGAGGACCGGCGAGCATGATAGACGAACGGAGTTTTTTGACCAATTCCGAATCCGGATTGCCATTCTTGATTTTTTTCGGGTCAATAATCAGCGTTGAATTTTCTCGTTTGATTTTCGCGCCCAAGTTTTCCAGAATTTCAATCAAGCGATTAATGTCCTCAATGTTCGGGACATTTTTGATGGTGCAAATTTCTTCAGACAAAACCGAGGCCGCTAAGATTTTTAAAGCGGCATTTTTGGCGCCGGCGACTTTAATTTCGCCGGTTAATTTTTTTCCTCCGGAAATAAGGTATTTTTCCATATTATATATTATTGCATATTTTATATATTTTGAACACTTGACAAATTATTGTAGATATGATATAATAATAGAATGCTGTTTCTAACAGTTATTTTTGATCTTTTAAACCAAAGAAGGGAAAAACAAATGAATATTTGGTTGGGATTATCGGTTTTACTGCATGTGGCAGGGTTGATGACAGCGGCCTATTTGGGCGCGATTAACTCGGTGGAATCGGTTAAACCGGCGGTTGAAATCAGCCAGCCGGTCAGCGTCAAGGAATCGATGGCGCCGTCCGAAGCATTGGCGTTTCTGGAAAGGGTTCCGGAAAATTTGGAATTTGCCGCTCGCTATACGGAAAAATATTGCCAAGTGATAAAGGCGGACAATGCCTTGGTCGTCGCCTTGACCGGCGATAAAAGCCGGCGGATCAGCCACGAAAAGGCCAAGGTGATCGCGGAAAAATATTTTGAGGAAGAATGCAAATACGGTTTGCCTCATGGCATTCTTCTTTCAATCGCCCACGCCGAGAGCTATCACGACCCGAAGGCGGTGTCATCGGCGCGAGCGAGGGGATTATTACAAGTTAAAATAATTCCCACCGGCCATTGGGCCGCCAAAAAGCTCGGGTTGTATCAAGGCGACGATCCCGACGCCTGCATCCCGCTGACAATGAAACCGGAAACCAATATCCAGCTCGGCGCTTTCATTCTAAATCACTATTTACAAAAAACCAAAGGTGATTTGACTAAGGCGCTTAATTTGTACAGTTGGTACGCCGTTGACTATCCTCGGAAAGTAATTGATTTTCATAAAAAATTCATGAAAGTCAACGGCCTGGCCTAGTTTCTAAAAAAGCTCCACGCATAAACGCGCGGGGCTTTTTCTTTTTTCGGCGGTTTGTGGTAAAATGGAGGGGAGGAATTTTGGATCGTAATGCGTAATTTAATTTGCATTTTTTAGCATTTAAACATTAGAAATTAAAAATTAGAAATTACATCTCATGCCCGACTTTCCTTGGCCCAATGAAAAAGCGAGTAGAAAAATCTCCCTTTGGTTGGCGATAATTTTTATTATTGTCGCTTTCGGCGGGGGGTTGGTTTTCGGCTTGAGCGGCTATGCCAAACCGATTTTGAATCTGGCGGTTAAATCGGCGCCGGTACAGCCGGGAGCCGTGAAAAATAAAGACGCCGAATTGCCGGCTTATTTAAGTCGGGACGTTAATTTCAATTTATTTTGGGATGTCTGGCAGTTGGTAAAAGACAATTATTATGATAAAGACATTCCGGACACGAAATTATTTTATGGCGCCGTCGCCGGCATTGTGGCGGCGTTGCAAGACCCTTATTCAACTTTCATGACGCCGGTTGATTCCGCCGATTTTGAAAAAGAAATTGAAGGCAAGTTTGAAGGCATTGGCGCGGAGATTGCTTTGAAAAACGGCCAGTTGACCATCGTGGCGCCATTGCCCGACAGTCCGGCGATAAAAGCGGGCTTAAGGCCGAAAGATATGATTTTAAAAATTGACGCCTTGGATAGCGCCGGAATTTCTCTGGAAAGGGCCGTGAGTTTGATTCGCGGTAAACAGGGAACCCAGGTTGTTTTAAGCGTTTATCGCGACGGATTCAACCAGGCGAAGGATTTTAAAATTATTCGCGCGAAAATCACGGTCAAAAGCTTGACTTGGGAATTTCGCGCGGATAATATAATGCATATCAAGACCAGGCAGTTTAATGACGATACGATTTTGCAACTGGATCGGGCGATTAGCGATTTAGCCGGCCGGCAAAACATCAAAGGCGTGATTCTGGATTTGCGGAACAACCCGGGCGGTTATTTGCAGTCGGCGATTAACATGGCCGGCGAATGGGTTGACGGGCAGACGGTAGTATCGGAGAAATTGCGCGACGGCGAAACAATTGAACACAAAGCCGAACGGGTGGCGCGTTTGGCCGGCTATAAGACGATTGTTTTAATTGACGGCGGCAGCGCTTCCGCTTCGGAAATTGTGGCGGGCGCTTTGCAGGATTACGGGCGGGCGGTATTGGTCGGCGAAAAAACTTTCGGCAAGGGCTCGGTTCAGGATATGACCGAGTTGTCCGACGGCTCTTCGGTTAAATTGACCATCGCCAAATGGTTTACGCCTAAAGGCCGGTCAATCCAGGATGAAGGCATTGAGCCGGATGTGAAAATTGAATTGGCGGAAAAAGATTATAATGAAGATAAGGACCCGCAATTGGACAAAGCGATAGAGTTGTTGAATAATCAATAATAGATTCATATAAAAAGTCCGGAAAAATATTATTTGATTATTTTATGAAAGTTATTTTATTGAAAGCCGTGAAAGGACTGGGCGAGGCCGGAGACAGTAAAAATGTCGCCGATGGGTACGCGCGCAATCTGCTTTTCCCGCAGAAGCTGGCGGAACCGGCAACCGCGGATAATATCGCCAAATGGGAGGCGGAAAAAGAAAAATCGGTGAAATTAGCCGAGCATGACTTGGCGCTCACGGAAAAAATCGCCAGTCAGCTGGAAGGCATGGCCCTGGAAATTCAGGGCAAGGTGAATGAAGAGGGCAGATTTTACGCGGCGATTACGCCGGCGGCGATTATAAAAAAATTAAAAGACAAAGGATTTGAAATCAAAAAAGAGCAGATTGTTCTGCCCGAGCCGATTAAAGAAGCCGGCGAATATCAAGTGTTAATTCATTTAAGCCATGGTTTGGAAGCAAATCTCGCCATTATCGCCACGGAATAACTAAGCTAATAACGGTTTGATAGGGGGTTCGCGTCCTCTGTTTTTATTTAAAAAAATAAGTCAAATGAAAAATAAAAAATTCATTTTTGTCATGGGCGGGGTGATGTCCGGCGTCGGCAAGGGAATCGCCAGCGCTTCCATCGGCAAAATTCTGCAAAGCCGGGGATTGAAAGTGACGGCGGTGAAAATCGACCCCTATGTCAACGTTGACGCCGGCACGATGAACCCCACCGAGCACGGCGAAGTTTTTGTCACTGAAGACGGCGATGAAACCGACCAGGACATTGGCAACTACGAAAGATTTTTAAATGTTGATATTCGCCGCGACAATTATATGACCACCGGCCGTGTTTATCAGACGGTGATCAACCAAGAGCGCAATTTGGCTTACGGCGGGAAATGCGTTGAAGTCGTGCCTCATATCCCGCTGGAAGTAATCCGGCGGATTAAAGAAGCGGCGGAAAAAGCCAAGGCCGATGTCACCATTATTGAAATCGGCGGAACGGTTGGCGAATACCAGAATATTTTGTTTTTGGAAGCGGCTCGGATGATGCGCTTAAGCCGGCCGGACGATGTTTTATTTTTTTTAGTCACTTATTTGCCGGTGCCGTTTAAAATCGGCGAGATGAAAACCAAACCGACGCAAATGGCGGTTAGAACTTTGAATGCCGCCGGCATCCAACCGGACTTCGTCCTATGCCGTTCCAGCCACCCGATTGACCGGCCGCGACGGGAAAAAATCGCCACTTTTTGCAACGTCAAACCCGATAATATTGTTTCCGCTCCCGATGCCGACAATATCTATGAAATTCCGCTTAATTTTGAAAAAGAAAATTTATCGGCAAAAATTCTGGCCCAGCTGAAATTAACGGCCGGAAAAAATAATTTGCGGGCCTGGCGGCGATTCGTGAACGCTTCCAAAAATGCCAAGAAAGAAATCAAAGTCGGCATTATCGGCAAATATTTCGCCACCGGCGATTTTGTTTTATCGGATTCCTATATTTCAGTGATTGAAAGCGTGAAGTTTGCCGCTTGGCGCCACGGTTATAAACCGGTTATCAGCTGGATTAATTCGGACGCGTATGAAAAAAATCGCCGGCAATTGGGGGAACTTAAAAAATTTAATTGCTTGGTCGTGCCCGGCGGTTTTGGCAGCCGGGGCGTGGCGGGGAAAATTTTAGCCATTGAATATGCCAGAAAAAATAAAATTCCGTTTTTGGGCCTTTGTTACGGCATGCAATTGGCGGTAATTGAATTCGCCCGCCAGGTCTGCCGTTTGCCTGACGCTCAAACCACGGAGATTGCGGTCCATGCCAAAAATCCGGTTATTCATATTATGGCGGAGCAGGCGGAAAAGTTGGCGAAAAAACAATATGGCAATACGATGCGCTTGGGCGCTTATCCGTGCGTTTTAAAAAGGGGCTCATTAGCCAGAACGTTGTATCGCCAAGAAAAAATTTCCGAACGCCACCGGCATCGTTATGAATTTAACAATGACTACCGCGAGTTGCTTGAACGTCGAGGCCTGCGGTTGAGTGGCGTCTCCCCGGATAAAAATTTGGTGGAAATCATTGAATTGCCAAAAACCGTCCATCCGTTTTTTATCGGCGTCCAATTCCATCCGGAATTCAAGTCGCGGCCGCTTCAGCCCCAGCCGCTGTTTTTAGGCTTAATCAAGGCCGGCGCTAAAAGAAAAATCAGCCGGGGAAAAAAATAAGGTTTCAAAAATTCCCCCCGCGATGCGGAGGGAATTTTAAATGTTTTTTATCCCCACACCTTTCTAGAACGCTTAAAGAAAGCGCAGAGATAAATAAAAAAGGTGTGGGGATTTATTCAACGTTCACGATTTGCGCCGACGCCAATTTGCCGGTAAATTTTTTCACGATTCTTTTTTTGAAATTAACCGTACCGGCGACGGTGGCGTAAAGCGTGTCATCATTGCCGATTTTGACATTTTTGCCCGGTCGGAATTTTGTGCCTCGTTGGCGGATGATAATGGAGCCGGCTTTGGCTTTTTGGCCGCCAGGCACTTTAACGCCCAATCGTTGGGCGTTGGAGTCGCGACCTAGACGGGTACTGCCGCCCGCTTTCTTATGTGACATATTTTAGCTTGTTATTCCTAAGATTTGTTATTTTTGAATTTTAACCTTTATTGCGGGAAAAGTCAAGGTGGTAATTTCGTAACGCGTAACCCGTAATTTAGCAATAGTACTTGAGTTATTTATTTATTTTTTTGGTAAGCCGATGGCCAAAATAAAACCAAGCGAGCGATCAAAGCTGGATGGCAGGGTTTTGGTGCGGAAGCCGCTTGATTGCAAGATTTTTTCCAATTGCCGGCAATGGCGTTCCTCGTTATTATGGTATTCCAAAATAATATTTTTAATGATGGCGAAATCGGCCGGTTTTAAATTTTTCAAGACCTCAAATTCGGCGCCTTCAATATCCATTTTCAAAAGCGAGACTGAGCGGATTTGTTTTTTGGCGCAAAAATCGGCTAAACTG
>CAZLRS010000009.1:0-320 GCA_964562085.1 uncultured Gammaproteobacteria bacterium
GCCAAATCCAGAATCAAAGTTTTTTTCGGCTGAACCGGTTCACCGGCGACAAAATTAAAATCTTTTAAAATTTCCGCGTCTTGCCACGGCGGGTCAAAACGCAAAAAAACGGCATTTTCTTTTTCCGCCACTTTTCTAATTTCTGAAAATAATGAATCAACCAATTTTGAACTTTGAACTTTGGATTTTGAATTTTCAACAATGGGTCCTCTCGGAACATAAAAATAACTCTTGCTGAATCTCAACGGCTGTTTGATAATCTGCGCTGTCGCCAGAATTTTTTCGCCCTCAACCAACGCGACCCGAAAAACTTTTTTGCC